>NZ_CAWVCU010000058.1:0-27673 GCF_963927765.1 uncultured Agathobaculum sp.
AAGAAGTGCGTCGATCACATGAAGGAGGTCGCCGCGAATATCTTCATGCGCGCGGAAATGGCAAAACAGCAAAAGGAAAGCGCCCAGAGCGGCGGCAACCGCGACTGAGCGCAAGCGAAATATTACTTATTTACAGGATACCGGAAAATCCCGGCGCTGTCAAGCGGCTGCGCCGGGGGAAAGGGAAAGTATGAAACTCGTAGAGGTGAAATTTGAGATCCCGGAGGATCTAGAGCCGCGCATTGCGGCGTTAGCTGCGGAAATGGGGCTATCTTTTGATTGGGCCGCACAACTGCTGCTGTGGGATGGATATACCACGCGCTTGCGCAGCTCGATTGAGCGGGCGGAAAAAGAATTGCGAGAGCAATTGACAGGGGAGGTGGCGGTATGAGCAACTTCATTCTCGCCATACTCGGGGTGGGCTGCGCCTACCTCGCCCTTGGCATGCTGGTGGACAGGCTCACCCAGCCGATGGAACGGAGGGGACGGCGGTGAGGACATTTGCGTCGGACGAGCTGACCGAGATTCGGGACAGCTATCGTAACGCGGCAGACCAGAAAAAGCAGATCGGCATCTTGGCCGATCTGCACGACTGCACCGTGCAAGATATCCAGCGGGCACTCGGCCTGCCGGTTACATCGACCAAATCCAAGCCCTCAACGGGTAGAAGGCAAAAGCGGGCGTATGTGCAGTGGCAGAAAGATCAGGTAGCGCAGCTGTGTGAGCTGTACGAGAAGGGCTATAAGCTGGTGGACATTGCCGATATGCTGGGCATTCCGTTGGAGCGCGTAAAAAAGAAGGTGTTCACGATGGGGACTGCAGGCCAGCTGACGCTGCGGTCGCATCGGCAAAAGTCGAAACCGCAGAAAGTGCCGCCGGAGCAGAACCGGCAGAAGGAACAGCGTGAGACGCAGCTTGTGACGGCATCGGGTGCGGAGGAGCGCAGCAGCGACGTGCACGTGCTGTTGCAGGATTACTTCTCTCGCATTGGAGAACTGTCAACGGCTGACGATTGCAATTTCCCGTCAGTTCCGCATGCACTGTTTGAGCTGGATCAACTTCTCACCCGTGCCGCGGCATTGGTTTATGCACTGCGCGTTCTGGCCGAGAAGGGAGGCGGCGCATGAGCTTCACCTACCAATTCAACACGTCCTGCGCGTCGGTGTACGGCGTGCCTGAAGCGGTGTTCATCCATCAGCTGTATTTCTGGTGCCGGGTGAACGAGAAGAACGGACGCAACCTGCACGATGGCCGCTACTGGTCGTACAACAGCATGAAAGCGCTGCGGGAAATCTTTGATTTCTGGTCGCCCAGTCAGTTGGAAACCGTTATCAAGAACTGTCGCAAGAAGGGCGCAATCCTGACTGCAAACTACTGCACCGATCCGCGCGACAGGACACTGTCTTACACAATTACCGATTCTGTGAAATGCATTTATGAAAAGTCAGAAATGAGTGACGGAGATTTCAGAAATGCATTTCCGAAATCTCAGAAATGTATTAAAGGAACAGTTGGTAACCCTACAGTTGGTAACACAGATATACTTCCCCTTTTTGACCGTTTTTGGGGCGCGTACCCACGCAAGGTGAGCAAGGCCGACGCCAGAAAGGCCTTTGCGAAACTCAACCCCGACGGGGAACTGGTGGAAGCGATGCTGCGGGCGCTGGACTGGCAAAAGCGCCTGCCTGAGTGGACGAAGGACGGCGGGCAGTTCATCCCGTACCCCGCGACGTGGCTCAACGCCCGCCGCTGGGAGGACGAGCCGGAGGGCAGCCCCACGCCGCCGACCCCGCCTGAACGCAAGGAGGACGAGTACACATGGCTTTGACGGAACAAGCGCTCAAGCTGTACAACGACGCCGAGCAGAGCGTGCTCGGTGCGCTGATCGCAGATGCCCCGATGAACGCCGCCGACGTGTTCCGGCAGGTGCGCTCGGAGGACTTCCTCAACGGCGAGCGCCGGTATATTTTCGACACCTGCCGCGCGATGTTCGCCCGAAATGACCAGATCGACCCGTACACCGTGCGCGCCGCGTGCGGGACGGAGTACATCGAGCTGGTCAAAGACTTGTGCGGCATGATGATGACGCCAAGCAACTGCGCCGCCTATGTCCGTCAGCTGCGCGACTGCTCCATTCGCTACCGGCTGGACGCGCTGCTGCACGAGACGCGCTCGCACATTGCCTACGCTGCGCCGCTGCCCGAGGTGGCCGCGCTGGTCGAGCGGATGCAGACCGTGCTGGCATCCGGCAGCGAGGATCGCGGCAGCGACATGAACGCGCTGCTGCTGGACTACTTTTCGCAGATGGACGAGCGGCCGAAGTTCCTCGATTGGGGCTTCCCGTCGGTCACGCAAGCGCTGGAAACCGAGCTGAACCTCGGACAGTATGTCATTCTGTCCGCCGAGCCGTCGGCAGGCAAAACCGCGTTTGCACTGTCGGTTGCCGTGGCGCTGGCGCGGCAGGCGCGCGTGACGTTTTACACGCTCGAGACGGACAAGCGCCGTCTGATGCAGCGCATCATGGCGCGAACCGCGCTGGTCGATCTGGGACATATCAAAGCGCGGCGGTTCACCGCCCCCGAGCTGGAGGCGCAGGCACGCGCCAAGGCCAAGCTGTTAAACCTGCCGTTTCGTATCGTGCATGCGAGCGGCTGCACGGCCGAGCAGATTGCGGCTGACGTCAAGGCGACGCGCACCGATGTTGCCATCATCGACTATTTGCAGCTGATCGAGCCGTCCGACCCTCGCGCGGATGAGTACACCACAATCACGCACAGCACCAAGACGCTGCAACAGCTGACGCGCTCGGGGCGCGTGGTGCTGGCGCTCAGCCAGCTGAACCGGTCGGGCGACCTGCGCGGCTCGGGACAGATTTTGCAGGACGCGGACGCGGTGCTACACATTGGCGAGCCGCCCCAAGATAAGCTGAAAACACCGGAGCATTTCAAGGCGTATGCTGCCGATCATCTGCGCGCTATTAAGATTGCGAAAAACCGCGACGGTTCACGGCGTACGTTGCCGTTCTGGTTCGAGGGACGGTATCAGCGGTTCGTCGAGCAGTGGGACGGCTTCGACGAGGCGCAGGTCGTCCAGATGGAGGACGAGCCGTATAAACAGACGAAAATTGAAACCGCATAGGAGGTACATACATGAGCAAGATGATTTACCGGGAGCCGAACGGGAACTGGGGCGTCAAAGGCGTTCCGTGGGCAGAGATCCCGGATGGCCTGTATGGCGCGCTGTACAAACTCATGGATTACGAGGATATATGCAGCTCTCCAAGCGTTTTACAGTGTTACATGGACGATGACCTCGGGCCGGTGCGCTACCGCCTGATCGACGAGGCGCACAGCGTATGGCAGTGCGAGAATTGCAGCCACATCGCGCCGTTCGAGGCCAATGGCCCAATCTCGAACGGCTGGACTGTATGCCCGTGCTGCGCACGCATGATCGCGGACGACACGGAGGCCGTGCTGGACGAGGAGGATGACGATGAACCTGCGTGAGGTGGTGCGCACGCTGCGATTTGAGCGCCGCCGCGTACTGGCGCTGAGCCGGGTGTGCGACCCAGTATTCGCCAAGGACTACGAACGTACCGCCCGCGCGCTCGGCATCGCGGCATCGATCGTTGAGCAGCAGGGTGATAAGCACCGGAGAAAGGACAGCCGAAATGGTCAAACTTGAAGTCATCGATAATTTTGCCAAGTCGGCGATAGATGGTGATCTCGTGGATATTACAGCGGAGCTGATATTGGGCTTGGTGCATATTTTCATGACGCTTGAATCTCATGTGCCCGGAACAGGGCATAAGATGTTGAAAGCGGTCCATACCGCAATTGTAACAAATACCATCGCAGATGTTGCCGCTCAGACCGCCGCAGAAGCTCAATAAGCACTGAAGAAAGGACAAATCACATGATTAAGGCGAAAATATATGAAGGAAAAGGAAAAATTAAATATTCTGGCTCGGTAAACGAATTGTACCTAGATGTTTCCTATCTTCTCTATTCTCTTAGCGCGGCTCTGAATGAAGACGAAAAGGGAAAAGGAGACGAATTGATGCAGAAACTCAAGTGGTACATGAATCAACAGAAAGAGGGATGACGCAATGAGAACAATTTCCATTGTCAACCTGAAAGGCGGCGTCGGCAAGGCCGTGACCGCCGTCAACCTCGCGGCGATCCTCGCGACCGAGTACGCGCAGCGTGTGCTGCTGATCGATGCAGACCACCAGGGCAACAGCTCCAAGTTTTACCGCATCCCGGTCGAGCCGGGGAGCCTTGCCGACCTGTTTGAGGGCACGGTGATGTGCTACACGGATATTGTCCAGCCGACGATCTACCGCGGACTGGACGTGATCCCTGCGGATATGTCGCTTGCGGCGCTCGACCTTGACGGCAGCCTGCCGGACGATGTGCAGGGTGGCACGCCGCGCGACCGTGCGCTGCGCGTGCTCACCGACCTGCGCGATGCGGTCATCGAGGACGATGCCTACGATTATCTCGTGATCGACTGCCCGCCCGCGTTTTCGGTCGCGTCGATCAGCGCGGTGGCGGCATCGAGCGATATCGTTATTCCGGTCAAGCCGGGCGCATTCGAGATCGACGGCATGGCCGAGCTGCTGCGCCAGATTGACGGCATTCGGCGTGTCAACGGTGCGGTGGAAGTGGGCGTGCTGCTGACCATGTGGCACAACGCGGACGTTGTCCGGCAGGGCGAGGAATGGCTGCGCGAGCATTGCCCCGTGCCGGTGTTCCAGACCCGCATCCGGCGCACGGACAAGGTGGACGAAAGCACCTTTGCGCGTGAGCCGGTCTGCCAGTGGTCGCCGACCTCGGCCGCCGCGCGCGACTACCGCGCGTGGGTGCGCGAGTATCTGGGAGGTGGCGCAGATGGCGCGCAAGGTTAACGTCGGCGCGATGGTCGCGCACGATGTGTTCAAATTGGACACGCCCGACATGCAGGTTGTCCAGATCCCGCTGTCGCAGCTGATCGTAAACGAACACAACTTTTTCACGGTCGAGGACGTGCAGGAGTTGGCAGACGATATCGAGCTGAACGGGCTGTACAGCCCGCTGACTGTGTGCGCAGCAGGGGAGGGCAAGTACCGCATCGTCGCCGGACACCGTCGCCGCAAGGCGCTGGAGCTGCTGGGACGCAAGGACGCGCCTTGCATTGTTAAAAGCTACGACGGCGAGGACAGCGAGCTGGTCGCGCTGATTCAGTCCAACCTGACCAGCCGCGAGCTGACCTACTACGAAAAAATGCAGGCGGTGGTGCTGCTGGAGAAGGCGCTACGCAGCATGAAGGAGCGGGGTGTAGAGCTGCCTGGCCGTCTGCGAGACCACCTTGCCGAGCAAGTAAGCGAGAGCGCATCCGCTGTTCACCGTATGCAGTACATTCACAAGAACCTGTCGCCCGCGCTGCTGGATGCCTTGCGGCGCGAGCAGATCGGTGAGTCAGTCGCGGACGAGCTGGCGCACAGCCCCCAAAAGGTGCAAACCGAGTTCGAGCAGCGGTTGGCACGCGGCGAGACCTTCCGCGCGCAGGACGTCAAGGCCGCGCGGGACAAGCCGACCGTGTCGGACGGCGTGGTTGATGCGTTTCTGCTGCGGCATATAGCGGAAGGGTGCGAAACCGGGCTGTACCGTGTGCTGCACAACAGTCAGCACATGGCGGCGATCCAGCTGATACCAGAAGTCAAGGATGCGCTGCATTATTACGGATATCAAGGATTCTCGTCGGAGGGTGTGTGGTATGACTTCAACGGCAGCGGGATGGAAGTGAAAAAGCCGTTTCAGGGTAAGCTGTCGTGGTCGCAGATCGTGCAGCGGCTGCGCGGTATGGTGGAGAGTGGCAAGATCGCGCCGCCCGCGGACGAACCAGAGGACGAACCCGAAGATGCACCCGCGCCCGAGGCGCAGGCACTGCGTCAGCTGGACGAGCAGATGCAGCAGGCGGTCGCGGAGCCGCAGCAGGTGAACGGCAACGGCCATGTGTGCGTGACCGGGTTAAATCCGTATGGCGTGTGCGGTGCGGCGCAGTGCTGCGATGAGCCGCATGCGTGCTGCATCGCCTGCCCGGAGCCGTGCAACAGCCACTGCGGATTCCTGCCAAAGGAACGCATTACAGTAAATAAAGTCTGGCACCCGTACCCGGCCGAGGAGCCGGACGAGGGACAGACAGTGCTGACGCTCACACACAACAACGAATTAAACGTAAATACTTATGACGTATATGTCTATCGCGAGGGAGCATGGTATCTTCCCGATATACCGCTCGATGTTGAGACGGAGGTGGATGTTCGCTGGTGGTCTGCCGAGCTGCCGCCGGAGGAAGTCAAATGAAACTATCTGACTGCACAAAGGCTGATTTGCTATGGATCATCAAAGCAATGTGCAAATATGACTTATCTGATCTCAGTCTGCAACGGGCCTTAAATGATCTGGAATGGGAGAAGGAGCAGGATCGGCTTGCCCGTGCGGATCAGGCGCTGCAAACCGCATCTGCCGCGTCACAGCGGTATATCGAATTGCTCGAACCGTATGAGGGCATGCCACTCATAGAGGTGCCGATGGACGTTTTGAAGCAGGCCGACGCTGCACTGGCCGAGTCGCGCGCCGCGAATCAGCAGTGGGCGAAGTTAATGGGAGTGAAAGTCAAATGAAATACAGTCAGGAAACGTATGAAAAAGCGCTGGCATCACTTGCGGAACTGCGTGAACAGTCAACGAGCGAAAGTGAGCGCAATACCATTGATTTTATCGCAGAAGCGGTTGCGGAAAAGGCGGATCGTGATGTTTTAAATCCGACACCGCTGATCCGCGACCAGCAGCAGACCGCCGTCCCGCGCTGGATCAGCGTGGACGAGGCGCTGCCGGACGATTCTTTTACTGTGGTGATGGCTGTTGTCTATGCGAGCAATGGGCACTTGACATTTAACGGTGCGTACCAGTTTGCAACCTATGATCGAGCGGATGGGTGGAATTTGGATGATTACCCGGCAGAGTTTGACCGTATAACGGTAACGCATTGGATGCCGCTGCCAGAGCCGCCGGAGGGGGTAGCTGTTGATGCAAAACTCGAATAAATTTCCGTATCGGTGTTGTACGCATTACAGCAAGCAGGGCTATAATGAGGGCTATCTCATGCTGCCGATCTTCCGCGTCAGGGTCTGCCGTAACTGCGGCGAATGTCAGGCGGTGTGGGGCTGGGCTGCGAATATCCTGTTTATGCTGGTGTTCCGTTGGTTCTGGGATGGAAAAGTTCACCTTGACGGCGAAAATCCTTGACAAATCCGAAATCTGCGGATATTCTGAAAAATCATCAAAACGGGCATGGGAGGCTGCGGCCTCCCTGCACCCGTTTCGTGCCGGTGAAATGGAGGACGCATGAAACGACGCAAAACCATCCGCGCGGGGCGTTTGGTGTGGGATGTGATCTATACCGTCCCACGGCCGAATGCAACACAGCAAGAGCGCAAGCGCATCCGTGAGGTGACGGCTGAGCAGGTCGCGCAGACAAATTGCAATACCGCGCAGCGCAAGCTGGAACTGCTGATGGCCGCGAATTTCGAGCCAGACGATTTGGTGTTCTCGCTAACCTACCGAGACGAAGATCTTCCAGCCAGTCCGGAAGTCACTCGGCGGCGGCTCGGCAAGGTGTTCGCCCAGCTGCGCGCCTACCGAAAAGCGCGCGGCTTGCCGGAACTCAAATACATCTACGTCCTTGAGGGGCGGCACGGCGACCACCGGCCGCATGTGCATTTGATTCTTAACGCCATCGGCGGTGACCTTGAACTGATCAAGTCCTTGTGGGTCTGGGGTGATGACATCCAGCTCAACTACATCGAGGATCGTGGATATGACGTTTGGGCCGGTTACTTTACCAAGGAGCGGCGGGAGGCCAGTCTCAACGGCAAAAAGCAGTTTGTCGGCAGCCGCAACCTTGCGCGCCCGACTGTCACCTATCAATGGGTAGACGATGCGGCAATGATTGACCCGCCGCCCGGCGTGCAGGTGATTGATGACAGCGGCATCAAACGAAATGATTATGCATCCTGTCGCTATCTCAAGTACATGATGCCGAAACGGAAACCAAAGCGAGCAAACAATGAAAATCTACGCGCACGCACGCGCGTAGTTGCTGACTTGGAATGGTCTGTAACAAATAACAGGGGCATGGAGAAAAAGCCAAAACCATCTCGACAAACTCGAAAAACCGCGTATACTAAAAGAGAAGGAGCTGCCAATGATTAAGAACGGTTGGTATTGCTGCCCGTATTGTGGCAAGAAACTTTTCCCGGTTGAACCGGACACCACGGCGCACAATCTGCCGCAACGATGCAAAGCTTGCAAGCGCCAGTTATACGTGAATATTCCACCAGTGCCAAGTGCCAAAGTGCCAAGTGCCGATTGACCAAACCCGGAAATGGGTGTGGTCGGTCGGCGCTTTTTATTTGCCCGAAAGGAGGGCGTGCCATGAAACCCATTGCCGAGATCGCAGACGAGTATGAGCGCAATCTCGTCCCGCTGCGCCAGCGGCGCGACGCGCTCCGGGAACAGGCCAAGGCCGAACCGTGTGCCGAGCTGCGCTGTCGGCTGTGGCACCGTGTTGGCGTGCTGGACGGCATGATCTACGAGGGCGTGTCGGCGATCCGCGCCATGCGGGGTGACCGTCGTGGCAAGTAAACCCCTGCGACCGTGCCTGCATCCGGGCTGCACGACGCTGGTGCGCAGCGGCTATTGCGACGCACACCGCCCGCCGGAATCGGCGCGGCGCAGCGAAAAGAGCCAAAGCTACCGCCGCTGGTACAGCTTGCGCATCTGGACGGACGAGCTTCGGCCGCAGCAGCTGGCACGTGAGCCGTTCTGTCGGGAGTGTGCCCGGCGTGGCCTGCGGGTCTATGCCACCGACGTTGACCATGTCGTGCCGCACGACGGCGACTGGTCGAAGTTCGTAGACCCTACCAATCTGCAAAGCCTGTGTCACAGCTGCCACGGGCGCAAAACAATCGCGGAAAGCCGGGCAAAAGCACGGCATCGAAAGCACTGACCGACCGGACGCTCGGACAGGCGCGGCGCGGGCAGGATGCGCGCGGACTTTGGCGGGAAATCCGTGGATTTCCCGAACCTCCCCCCACCCTGAAAAAGTTTCGGGGCAGAGGGCGTAAGACCGCAGGCCACCCTCCGTGCAGGATTTTTTCCCCACGGCGAGAAAACCGTGGTCAACGATCACCCCATAGTGGGCAAAGCGAGGTGAAACCCATGCAAACGACAACCAAACTAGAGCTGCTCGACCCGGGCGTGCTCATCCCGTCCGCGGCTAACCCGCGGGTGCATACCCAGCGGCAGATCCGCGAGCTGCGCGCCAGCCTGCGCGAGTACGGCGTGGTGTCACCGGTGCTGATCGACCGGGAACACAACATCATCGCGGGGCATGCGGTGGTCGAGGCCGCGCTGGCCGAGTGCGTGCCGGAAGTGCCGTGCGTCTACGTTGAGCACCTGACGGCCGCACAACGCAAGGCGTACATGATTGCAGACAACCGTCTGGCGGAAAAGTCCCGCTGGGATGTCAACCTGCTGGACGCCTGCCTGCAGGAGCTGTTCGACGCGGGCTTTGACCTGCGCCTGACCGGCTTCGGCGAGTACCGCCTGTCCGATGCGCTGGCGCGTGACGCCGCGCCGGAAGTCCCCGACGGGGGTCAAGAAATTGACCGGTGCAAGTCTGGAGACCTGTGGCAGCTGGGCGCACACCGTCTGCTGTGTGGTGATGCCACCAAGAAGGAGGACATGCAGCGGTTAATGCAGGGCGAGCGGGCGGCGCTGCTGTTGACCGACCCGCCGTATAACGTCGATTACCACGGCGGCACGTCCGAGCATCTGACGATTGCGAACGACAATCTGCCCGCCGAGCGGTTTCGGGCGTTCCTGACCGATGCGTTTTGTGCGGCGCGTGATGCGCTGCTGCCGGGCGCGGCGTTCTACATCTGGTATGGTGCGGCCAGCACGCAGGCGTTCCTCGCGGCGTGTGAGACAGCCGGTCTGCCTGTCCATTCCTATCTCGTGTGGGTCAAAAACCAGTTTGTGCTGGGCCGTCAGGACTACAACTGGCAGCATGAGCCGTGTCTCGGCGGTGAGATCAAGGCGGACGACTACGAAGCCTGTCTGTACGGCTGGGACGCGCGTGCGTCGCACCGCTGGTACGGTGGCGATGGGCAAGGCACGGTGTTTTTCTGTGAAAAGCCGCAGGAGAGCGCCGAGCACCCGACCATGAAGCCGGTGGAGCTGTTTGCGCGGCAGATCCGCAACAGCACGCGCAAGGGTGAGATCGTGCTCGACCCGTTCTGCGGCTCTGGCACGTCAGTGCTGGCTGCTGAGACTTATGGCCGCAAGTGCCGGGCAATGGAGCTATCGCCGCACAACTGCGATGTAATCCTTGCGCGCTGGGAAGAAATGACCGGTCATGCGGCGGAGCTGTTGGAAGGGGGTGCAGCCGATGGCGGGGCCGAGACAGCCGATTGACCTGCTGGAATACAAGGGCAACAAGCACCTGACCAAAGCGGAAACCGAGGCACGGCGCGCGGCTGAGGTCAAAGCGCCGAAGCCGAAGGGGAAGCGGGTAAAGCCCCCGGCCTACCTGCCGGAAAGCCTGCACAAGAAGTTCCGGTCGCTGGCAAAGCAGCTCATTGAGATCGGCATCCTCTCGGAGATCGACTACGACTGTCTGGCGCGCTATCTGCTGGCTGAGCAGGCGTATCTGGCGGTAACCGAACAGGTCAACCGCGCGATCGCCAATCAGGCGATATCGCTGCTGGACGACCTGTCCAAGACGCAGACGCGGTACTTCAACCAGTGCAGCCGCGCGGCAGCCGATCTGGGCTTGACGATTTCCAGCCGCTGCCGTCTGATCGTACCCAAACCGCCGGAAGACGAGGCGGCGGGCGATCCAATAAATGCAATGCTGGGACGGGAAAGGAGACATCAAGCATGACAGATAAGGAATTGGATTTCGCGAAGCTGTCCATTGAGACGACGGGAGCGCGAACCAGCAAAATTATTCTCAATGGGAAGGATATTTCCAAGCAATGCCGCAAGATCATCTTTACGCACGAGGCGGGGAAACCCCCAACGGTGCAGGTGGAGTTGTATGTGGAGGAATGCACTTGCCGCACATTGGGGTCGGTGGCAGTGCGGCCGGTAAAGCCGGAGTACAAACCATGAGCAGGCAAATCATGTGCAGCCTGTTCTGCCCGATGATTAACAAGTTCGGCGTGTGCGAAAGCACCATGCGTCGCGTCGAGCGGGTGCGGGAGTGTCCGCATCTCAAGATGCGCGAGCGGGTGTCCAAATTGAACACGGGAGGGGAAAAGCATGGTGTTCGAAATTGATTATGAGCCGAAGTCGAGGCCGCTAAGGATTGGGGTCTACACGGAATGTCTGCCAGACACCAAAAGAAGCTTTCTCGAGTTGTGCTATCGGTCGGGTGCGGAGATCGCTATGGAAACGCCGAATCGGGTGCTGTTAAGAGAGGGGACGGATTTCATCTTTCTTACGAAGAGTGCACCGTCCTGCCATCCCGAAGGTATGCTTTTTGACCAGTGGCTGGTTGACAGCGAGTGTCTGTCAGGCGCTGTGCCGTACCGCATATGGGACGAGATGGTCTGGTCGCTGCGATTTTCCAGCGTACCGGAGGAATACCGAATTCGCTTTACAAAGATATAATTTTGAATATTTCCGGCGCTGTGACGGGCGGCAAAAGCTGCTCGGGTGTTTTCATTTGTCCTTTCGGCGGCTGGGCGAGGTGCGAAACCCTCGCCCGTCCGTCAGAGCGCCGGAACAACAAAAGGAGGTGCGCCGATGTTTGACGCCGAGGCGGCGTCGTTTGTCTGTGAATTCATCGAATACCTGACCTGCTCGAACGGCGCGCCGTTCCGGCTCATGGACTGGCAGCGCGACGCCGTCACCGAGTTCTACGGCCAGATGATCGAGGCCGACCCCGCGGGCAGCTACATCCGGCGGTATCAGTACCTGTACCTCGAAATCGCCAAGAAAAACGGCAAATCGGAGCTTGCCGCGGCGCTCGGTGTGTACCACCTGTACGCAGACGGTGAGGTAAACGGCGAGGTGTACGTCGTCGCCGCCGATCGCGACAATGCCGGCATTGTGTATTCGGCCGCAAAGTGGATGGTGGAGCACTCGCCCGCGCTGATGAAGCGCAGCCGCATCGTGGACAGCACCAAGACCATTTACGACAAGGTTTCGGGCAGCAAACTCAAGGTGCTGTCCTCGGAAGCTTACTCCAAGCACGGCTACAAGCCCAGCTGCGTCATCTTCGACGAGCTGCACGCGCAGCCGAACCGCGATTTGTGGGACGTGATGACGTTCGGCGCGGGCGACGCGCGCGAGATGCCGGTCTGGATCGTGCTGACAACGGCGGGCGATGACCCCGACCGCAAATCCATCGGCTGGGAAGTCCACGAAAAGGCGCTGTCGATTCTGCGCTGCCGCGAAGGCCGCGCCCGCGAGGGCGATCTGGACGACCCGCGCTGGCTGCCGATCATCTACGGGCTGGGCCTGATCGAGGACGAGGACGAACTCAAGAGCATCAACATCTACGACGAGGAACTGTGGAAACGCTGCAACCCGTCCATCGGCAAGACGGTAAAGCTTTCCACCATCCGCGCGGAAGCGCAGGAAGCCAAGCGCAGCGAGGCCGCCGAGCGGCTATTCCGCTG
This sequence comes from uncultured Agathobaculum sp., assembly GCF_963927765.1. Classification (NCBI taxonomy): domain Bacteria; kingdom Bacillati; phylum Bacillota; class Clostridia; order Eubacteriales; family Butyricicoccaceae; genus Agathobaculum; species uncultured Agathobaculum sp. The sequence continues at coordinate 12,736 of NZ_CAWVCU010000058.1, forward strand.
GCTGCGGCTCAATCAGTGGATTGCCACGCACACGGTCGGCTGGATTCCGGTCACGATCTACGACAAGACGCAGTGGAACCCTGAGGGCTGCAAGGACTGGCGCGAAGCGGTGAACCTGCTGCGCGGCAAAAAGTGTTTCGGCGGCGGTGACCTGTCAAAGTCCACCGACCTTACCGCCTTGACGCTGCTGTTCCCGCCGCAGGACGGGCTGGACAAGTGGGTCGCACTGTTCACCGGCTGGATTCCGCTGGACGACATCGAGGCACGCGAGCGCGCCGACCACGCGCCCTACCGCGACTGGATTCGCGCGGGCTTCATCCGCGGCTGTCCGGGGGACGTGATCGACTACGAGGATGTGATCGACACCATCATGCAGGCTGTGGAGACCTATGATCTGCGGATTATCGGCTTTGACCCGTGGCTGTCCACCACCATTACCCAGCGTTTGGCGTCGCTGATTGCGGGGGCGGGCAAGTCCACGCAGATCGTGGAAATTCCGCAGTGCATGAAAAGCATCAGCCCGCCCATGAAGGAAATGGAGCACCTGATCCGCACGCACGAGATGCTGCACGTCCACAACACGGCTGCGCGGCAGTGCTTTGCCAACGTCCGGTGCGACACGGACAGCAACGAGAACATCCACCCGAACAAAAAGCGCAGCCGTGGCCGTATCGACATCACGGTCAGCTGGATCATCGCCTTTGCAGCGAGCAAGCTCGAACCCAAGCCGACGCTGGCCGACGCGGTCACCGGCGGCAAATGGCATTTGTAATTCAAAAAAAGGAGGTTTCGCAATATGGCAGAACCCAACACCAACACTCAGAACACCCCTGAGACGCAAGCTCCGCCTGCAAAGCCCGCACCCGAGTACATCGCCGCGCTCGAGGACATCCGCGCGATCGCGCAGGGCGCGAACGACCAGCACCGCACGATGACGTGGCGCGAAGCGGTCGAAACGTGGGAGCAGGCGCAGGGCGCGTCGGACGAGCGGGCGCGCGCCGCGTTTTTCGTCCACATCGGCATCGCCACGACCGGCGAGTGCCTGCTGCTGGACGGTGTGGAGGATGACGCATGAAAAGCATCCTGAAATTCCTGCCCGATGCGCTGGCTGCGTGCGGCGCGGTGTGTATCGTGGTCGCGCTGTGGATGGTGTCGCCGGTCGTGGGATTGAGTGCCACCGGCGCGGTGCTGATTGGCGCGGGCTGGCTGCTGGCGCGGTATGGAGGTGCGGACGATGATTCTTGACCGCATGGCGCGGCGCGTGACCAATTCCGCGCGCCTGACGCTGGACAGTCCGCTGGGCTGGGACACGGGCGGCAGCCTGTACGACGGCAAGACGCTGGGCGCGATGAAGCTGCCCGCAGTGAACGCCTGCATCGAAATCATCTCGGACAGCGTCGCCAAAATGCCCATCTACCTGATGGACAGCGCGACACGCGAGCGGCAGACCGACCACCCGGCGCTGCGGCTGCTGACCGGCCGCCCGACCGAGGCGCTGACGGCGTTTGACTATCACAAGCTGATGGAGAGCCGCCGCATCGCGCACGGCAACGCCTATGCGCTCATCCTGCGCGACCGCTGGGGCGCACCGGTCGAGTTACTGCCCATCGCGCCCGGTTACATGCAGCCGTTTCTGGATGATAACGGGCGCTTGTGGTACATCGGCACCAACCCCAGAACGGGCGAGTTCCGCAAGTTCTGGCCTGCCGACGTGCTGCACTACAAAGCGTTTTCCGTGGACGGGCTGGAGGGCGTTTCCTACCTGCGGCGCGGTGCGGAAACCATTGAAGCCGCGCTGCAAGCGCAGAAATACGAGGTCGGGTTTTATAAGAATGGCGCAAAGCTGACAGGCGTTTTATCAGCCGAAACAGACTTGACGCACGCGTCGGAAGTGCCGCTGCCAGATGGCACAAAGATTTCGGTCAAGGACGCGATCCGGCGCGAGTGGGAGCACCTGTACACCGGCGCGGACAACGCTTACCGCACGGCGGTGCTGGATTACGGCATGAAATATACGCCGGTGACAAGCAGCAACCGTGATGCGCAGTTCATCGAGAACAAGTCCGCCAGCATCGAGGACGTCGCGCGGCTGTTCAATATCCCGCTGTACAAGCTGGGCGTTGGCAAGCAGACCTACGCGAGCAACGTGCAGGCAGCGATCGAGTACATGCAGCGAACGCTCAGCCCAATCGTGGCGGCGCACGAGCAGGAGGACACCTACAAGCTGCTGACTGAGAGCGAGCAGGCCGCCGGTCTGCAATTTCGCCGCAATATGATGGGCGAGCTGCGCGGGGACTGGGCGTCGCGTGCGGCATGGTTCAAGGCGATGGATGAGATCGGTGTGTATTCAGTAGACGACATGCGCGCGCTCGAAGATCTTCCGAACGTGCCGGGCGGCGACCGTCGAAAGGCGTCGCTTAACTATGTGCCGCTCGACCTCTGGGCCGAGCTTTCGGTCAACCGTAACGCACCGGCAAACAATGGGGGAGGTGAAACCACATGAGATACAACCTGAAAGGCGTGATTTCTTCGGACGAGGACGCACCGATCTACCGTTTTTTCGGCATGGCGGCGGTCAGTCCGGCGGATATCCGGCAGGCCATTGCGGATAACCCCGCGGGCGAGGACTTTGTGCTCGAGATCAACTCGGGTGGCGGCTCGGTCTACGCGGGCTTTGAGATGTACTCCATCCTGCGCGCGGCGAACGTCCATACCCGCGCCGAGGTGCAGAGCCTGGCAGGGTCGGCAGCGTCGGTCGTGATGGCGGGCGCAGATACCGTGGCGGCAAGCCCGGTCGGACAGGTGATGATCCATCTGCCGAGCACCTTTACCGAGGGCAATCAAGTCGCGCACCGCGAGAGCGTGCAGATGCTCGAAGCCGTGACCGGCTCGATTCTCGCGGCATACGAGCACAAGTGCCAGGGCAAGACCAGCCGCGACGCGCTGCGCCGCATGATGGATAGGGAGACCTTCCTCACGGCGCGCGAAGCGCTGGACGCCGGTCTGGTGGACGAGATCCTCGGTGAGACCGGAAGTGCGAACCCGATGAATGTCTGGAACGCCGCGGGCGGCGCGCCGGATATCGAGAAGCTGCGCGCGGCGTACCGCGAAGCGCAGCAGGGCAACCCGCCCGAGAAAGATGTGTCCAATTTGAACACCAAGCAGGCTCGTGCTCGCGCGATCGCGCTGGCCGAGGCGGAACTGTATTGACAAGGAGGAAAAACGATATGAAGAAACGACTGCTGGATCTGCAGGCGAAGGCAAAGCCGATCGTAGACCGCATGAAGGAAGCCGACAAGGCGGGTGACCAGACAGCATTTGACGCGGCGCAGGCCGAACTGGCACCGATCAGCGCGGAAATCACGCGCGTGAAAGCGCTGATGCAGGCCGAGGAAAACGCGACACCCGAACCGCAGAACCCCGCCCCGGCGCAGGGCGCAACCGGTGCGCCGGTGAATTCGACTGAGTGTATCCACGCCTTTTGTGAGTGCGTGCGCGCGGGCGCGGCAGGCGACCGCACGCGTTATCTCCAGAACGCCGACATCGTGCACCGCGCGGTGAAGAACGAGGGAATGACCGAGGGCACACCCGCGGACGGCGGCCTGATCGTGCCGTCTGACATCCAGACCATGATCCGCGAGCAGATGCGCGCGCTCAACCCCTTGAGCGAGCTGTTCACCGTCGAGACCGTCAGCACCAATACCGGCTCGCGTGTGCGTGACACCGCGCCGACGAACGGCTTCACCAAGGTTGCTGAGATGGGCACGATCAGCAAGGACGACAAGCCCGCGTTTGCCAAGGTTGAATTCACGGTAGAGGACTATGCGCTGATCGTGCCGGTGTCGAATGACCTGCTGAAAGACACCGACCAGAACCTGCTTGCGTATCTGTCCCGCTGGCTGGGCAAAAAGGCCGTCATCACCGAGAACAAGCTGCTGCTGACGCTGCTGACCGCGCTGGACGGCGCGGCGGCTTCCATCACCGAGTCCGGCGCGCTCAAGGCGATTAAAAAGCTGGTCAACACCTCGCTCGACCCGATTTTTGGCGTGTCGGCGTCGTTTTTGACCAACCAGAGTGGCTTTAACTTCCTCGACAGCCTTGAGGACAGCAACGGCCGTCCGCTGCTGCAGATCAACCCGGCCGACCGCACGCAGTACATGGTCGGTGGCCGCGCGGTGCATGTGGTGAGCGATGCCGTGCTGCCGAACAACACAACCGCACCGCTGTATGTGGGCGATTTCAAGAGCTTCGGTACGCTGTTCCGCCGTCAGGCGATGGAAATCGCGTCCACCAACGTCGGCGGCAATGCGTGGAACACCAACTCGACCGAGGTGCGCGCGATCACCCGTCTGGCGGTGGCCAAGTTTGACGACAAGGCTGTCGCTGCGGGCAAGATCACGCTGCCGGGTGCGGGCTGATGACCGCCGAGGAGAAGGCCGCGCTGGAGGAGCGGCTGGACGCGTGCAAGCGGTACATGAAGGTGGACTACGACGAGGACGACGAGCTGATTGCCGGGCTGATGCAGGCGAACGACGCTTATCTTTCGAGTGCGGGCGTGCGGCGGGACGTAAGCCCCGCTCAGCATGATCTCATCGTGCAGGCGATGACCTTGCAGATGTACGACGCGCGCGGCGCGGACACGCCCCAGCAGGCGCTGGAAACCGTGCCGCCGCTCGTGCGGTCGATGTTCAATCAGCTCAAAATCCGGTGCAATTACGGAGGTGCGGCCGATGGTGCAGGCGGGTGAACTGCGGGAGCGCGTGACAATCCTCAGCCTTGTGGAAAACCCGGACGGCACGGGCTGGGACTGGCAGGAGGGCAAGACGACGTGGGCAAAGGTCGAGCAGACCGGCAAGCGCAGCCTGTTCTCCACGGTCGGCGTCAGCCGCCCGGAGTGGCGCGTGACCATGCGACACCAGCCGCTGACGCTCTTTCAGGCGCTGCGCTGGCGGGGGCATTTCCTGTTCCTTGCGGAGCTGACGCACCCCGACCGCGGGCACATTGAACTGTCTGCGGTGCAGGCCGAGCCGGTGCAATGCACCGTGCAGCGCACCAAGGTCGAGAAGAACGCGCTCAACAACCCAACGCTTTCGACCGAGCGGGTGCTGTCGTTCCCGGCGTGCCTGACCGAGAAATACTCGGGCTTCCAGCAGGGTGACACGCACGACACGCTCACGCATACGCTCGTCGCCATCTGCCCCAAGGCGGTCACGCTGCGGGCGGGCGAGGTTGTGACCATCGGCAATGACCGCTATCGTGTCCAAATTGAATACCAGCTATCCGAGTACAAGAATGAGTACGAGATTACGCGGGAGGTGGACACCTGATGCCACAGGATGCAGACGGTCTGCGGCAGTTTGCCAAGCGCTGCGACGCGGAGGTCAAGCGCAAGCGCGCCGACCAGCGCGCCATCCATGAACGGCTGGGCGCGCGGATGCAATCCGAGGTGCGCAGTCAGATTCGCGGCAAGCTTAACGACGCGCATGGCCATATCAGCGGTGTGCAAGCGCGTGTGGTTGGTTCGGGCGGTGGCTATGCGGCTGTCCGTCCATCCGGCACCGACAGCGGCCCGGACAGCCTGAACGCAATCACGAATTATCTGGAGAACGGCCACGCGATCCGCCGCCCAAGCGGACGAAACCCACGTTACCGGCCGCGCATTAAGATGCTGTATGTGTCCGGTCGCGGGTTTTATAACGCCGCGCGTCCCTCGCTGCCGCACATGCTGCAAAGCGAGGTGGACAGGTGGGGGCGCGAGGTTGCGGGCCGATTGGAGGGACGATAAATGCTGAAAATCAAAGAGATTATGGACGGGATCAACGCGATCCTTGTGCGGCTGTATCCCGACCGCACGGTGTATATCGATGTGCTGCCCGAGCAGTTCGAGCGGCCGAGCTTTTTCCTGCGTCCGGAGGGGCGCAAGATTACCAGTCGCACGGCGGCGGTGGTCGAGGTCGAGCAGATGATCACGGTGCAGTGCGCCGATGAAGTGGGCGACCGCTACGAAACCCAAACCGCCCGCCTGTATGACGTGACCGAAACGCTGACCGCTGCGTTTTTGCAGCGCGGCGCGCTTCATTGCGGCGACCGCAAGCTGACCGCCGCCCGTGTCGATGTGTCGCGCTCGCTCGACATCGCGGATGTGACGATTACCGTCACCTACGAGGACACCCGCCCGGCGGCACCCGTCACGCAGCCGCTCATTGCAGACGTGGCTTTCGGTACGCAGCCGAGCCAGACAAAGGAGGGATAAGGCATGGGATTGCCTTCGATTGATATTTCATTCCAGACCGCCGCGCAGCTGACGATCGCCATGGGCGACAAGGGCTATGTCGGCGTGATCGTGCGCGACACCACGCAGACGGGTGCGCATCGCCTGACGCGCGCGACCAAAATCCCCGCCGAGCTGAGCGAGGAAAACCGCGCCTATCTCGAGCGGGCGTTTGCCGGTTATGTCAACCCGCCCAAGGCGGTGTATGTGTATGTCACCGGCGAGGAGGACGAAAACCTCACGCAGGCGCTCGCGTATTTCGCCACGCAGGAGGTTGATTATCTGGTCGGCCCGCCCGACCTGACAAGTGAGGAAGCGCAGGCGATGGTGCCATGGCTCAAGGAGCGCCGCGCGGCGCACAGCCACATCAAGTGCGTGCTGCCCGAGACGGTGGCAGACTATGACCCGGTCATTAACTTCGAGGCGGACGGCATGACCGACGGCGAAAACAGCTTCACCAAGGCGCAGTATTGCTCGCGCATTGCGGGCGTGATTGCGGGCACGCCGTGGACGATGAGCGCGACCTACGCGCCGCTGCCCGAGCTGACCGACATCACCCGACTGGACAAGGAGACGGCGGACGCCGCCATTGACGCGGGCAAGCTGATTCTGATTCACGACGGGCGGCAGGTCAAAATCGCGCGCGCGGTCAATTCGCTGACCACCACGAGCCGAGACCACGGCCCGATCTTTCAGAAAATCAAGGCGCTGGAGGTCATTGACCGCGTGGACGCGGACTTCCGCGCGACCATCGAGGACACCTTTATCGGCAAGTTCGCCAACACCTACGACAACCGCATGCTGCTGGTGACGGCAGGCCGCAGCTATTTCCAGACGCTGGAGGCAGCGGGCATTCTGCTCGAGGGCGGCTCGTCGCTCGATATCGACACCGAGGCCGTGCGCGATTATCTGGGCGACGCGGGCGAGGAAATGAGCGACGACGAGCTGCGCCACGCGGATACCGGCTCGCATGTGTTCCTCGTGGGCAAGTTCACGATCGTGGACGCGATCGAAGATGTCACGATGCATATCACGGTATAAAAGGGAGGTGCAGACATGAGTGCAAGCATGGATTCTGCCTCGCGCGTCATTTCGGGCACGCACGGACAGGCATGGATGGACGACGAACTGTGCGGCGAGACGCTCGGTATGCAGGCCAAGGTCGCAGCAAACAAAGAGGAAGTGCCGATGTGCTGCCAGTTCATGGTAGATACCAAGCTGATGAGCGCCAAGGGCACGGGCACGATTCGTTTCCACAAGGTCAATTCCCGCATGGCGATCAAGATGAGCGACAACCTGAAAGCGGGCAAGGACACGCGCGTCAAGCTGATCTCGTTGCTCGACGACCCGGATTCCTACGGCGCAGAGCGCGTGGTCATTTACGACGCATCGTTTGATGACCTGACGCTCGCGGACTGGGAGCTGGCCGCTAAGGGACAGATCGAGTGTCCGTTTACATTTACGCGCTGGGACTATCTTGATTTGATTCAGCCACGATAACAGGAGGAAACGATTATGACAGAGAAAAAGCAAAATTCTAACCCGACCACCGTTGAACGCCTGCTGGACGTGTGCAAGCGCGATCCCGGCGAGCAGCTGCTGCAGTTCAAGAGTTGGACGGACGCGGACGGCAATCCGGTCGTGTTCCGCATCCGCGAGCTGAGCTATAACGAGGTGCGCGAGATCCAGCAAATGTCGAGCGGCGCGGATTTCGCCGCGGCGATCATCACGGCGGGCGTGGTTGAACCCAACCTGCGCGACAAGCGTTTGCAGCAGGCGTGCGGTGCAGTGACACCCTATGAGGTCGTGCGCAAGATGCTGCGCGCGGGCGAGATCGAGGATTTGCAGGCCGCAATCGAGAAGCTGTCCGGCTATCGCGCGTCCACGCTGCAGGTTTTGGCGGATATCGAAAAAAACTGAGAGAGGACGACGAGACGTTTTTGATGTACCTGCTTTTTCGGCAGCATCACGTCTTGCCGTCCGACTATCTGAAGCTCCCGCCCGGCGAGAAGCTGGTGCTGCAAGCGTTTGTGCTAAAGGAGTGCCTGCCCAAGGCGCTGGAGGGCATCCGCTGGCGGGCGGAGAGCGAAAAACTGCACCGGGAGGAGGCCGCCGCCCATGCCTGACGTTTCGATTGCGCTGAGCGCGAAGGACAACTATACCACGACCCTCAAGAAGATTGCAGATGCAACGCGCACGGGCGTGAAGAGCATCGAGTCGTTACAGCAAAGCCTTGATACGCTGAATAAGACGCGCGTTTCCGTGCAGCTCAATATGACAAAGGTCAAAAACGAGCTGCGAGAAGCAAAAAAACGCTTTGAAGAAACGGGAGACGCAGCGGATGAGCTGGCCATGAAAGATAAGCAGTTTGAGCTGAATAATCTGGCCAGCCAGCTAAAAGCGGTCAATGCGAATGCAATAGAAGCAGAGAAAAGCATGCGGACGCTCGCCGGTACGAACAGCAAAATCGCCAACCGGCAAAGCGCGGCGGGCGGGAGCAGTGCCAAGGCGGGCAGCTCTGGCTCGATGCTGGGCACGGTTGGTTCGGCACTGGCGACCGCGGGCTTCGGTGACATGCTGAGCAATAGCCTGTCAGGTGCGGCGGGGGCGTTCTTCGGCTCGTACTACGGCACGACCGATGGTGCGGCGATTGAATCGTTCCTCGGCAGCGCGATTTCGGGCGCGACCATGGGCGCGGCCGCTGGTTCGATGGTTGCGCCCGGTATTGGCACGGCTATTGGCGCGGCTGCGGGCGGTCTGATCGGCGCGGTGTCCGGCGGCATCGAAGCCGCGACGCAGAAGTTCACCGAAAAGGACGAGGCGTTTAAGGCGTATGTGCAGGAGGCAACCGAGGGCGTGCTCGAGGAGCAAGCCACAGCGCTGACAAACGGCAGTGCAATTGCAGGATCGCGGGAACAGACCAAGATGGCCTTTGCCAAGGCGCTGGGCGGCGACGAGACGGCTGATGCTTACCTTGAGCAGGTACGCGAGATGGCCACACGCACCAATTATACCTATGATGAGATCACAGCCTATACCAAGCAATTACTAAACTCCTATGCGCCGGACGAGATTCTGTCCGTGCTGGGCGATCTGTCGGACGCGACTGCAGGTCTGGATCTTACCAGTTCGGATGTGTCGCTCTGGGTGTCCGGTCTCAACCGCATGCGCATCACTGATAAGGCTACGCTTGAGTACCTAAACTATTTCTCAGAGCGTGGCTTGAATGTCTATGAAGCGTTAAGCCAAGCACTCGGCGTACAGGAGAGCGCGGTACAGGATATGATTTCGGACGGCAAGGTCAGCGGCACGCAGGCAGCCGACGCAATTCTGGACTACATCGGTGAGCAGTACGGCGGTCTGTCTGAACGGCTGGCATCCAGCTATGAGGGTCTGATGGGCAACATCGAGGACGCAAATGCAGATTTGCAGGCCGCGATGGGCGAGGGCTATAACGAAGCGCGCAAGGCTGGACTGCAGGAGCAGCTGGACTGGATGAATGGCGAAATGGGCGCATCTATGCAGCAGGCTTATGAGCAAATCGGCGCGTTTCAAGCAAGCCTTGAAAACACCCGTGAGCAGATGGTGCGAGATGTGATGGACGCCGTGATGACCGGTGTGATGCCGGAGGATGGCTTTGAGGCACAGCTCGCTCGTCTGCAGGAAATGGCTGAGGAATATGCGTCTGCTGCATCGATTGCGGCGGCGCAGCCCGCTGACTCTACGGCCGCGCAGCAGGCACAGGCCGACATGGGCCGCTTGCTGGCAGAAGCGCAGGTCATGGCGCAAAACGAGTATAACGCCAGTGAAGGTGCGCAGATCTTGCTTGAGAGCCAGCTGACGCTGGCACAGCAGGTGGCCGCCGACACCTCGGCTGACGCGACATACTACAACGCGGGCTTGCGTTTGGGGCAACAGTACACCAAGGGTATTTCAGCGGCGATTGCCAGCTATCGACCGCAGACAATTACTATTCCGGTAGTTACAGGCTCTATCGGTACTTCCGCTGGTGTTGCAACTGGCACATTCACCGGCACGACCACCGGCTCTCACCTGACCGGCGCGACCTCGCCTTATCGTGCCATCGGCGAAAACCGCGTGCCGCGCGACAACACGCTCTATCTGCTGCACGAGGGCGAGCGCGTGCTGACTGCGCGCGAGGCGCGGGCGCAGGATCAGGGCGGCACGGGCGGTGTCAACATCTACATGGGCGGCAACTACACCGTTCGGCAGGACAGCGACATCGGCGCGATCGCCGAGGCGGTCGCGGCGCGTATCATGGCGCAGGTGCGTATTCTGCGCTGATCACATCGGGAAAGGAGGAACGCCCCATGGCCATCACAGGCGGCATCATCATCGGCGGCGCCATCATCGGAAATATGGTCGGCACGCTGGCCGCTCAGCAGGCGGCAGCCTATCGCCCCCGCAAACGCCGCATCATTTTCGTCAACCTGACCACCGGGCAGGAGGTCGTGTTGCCGGTCACGCCTAAGGAATATATCATCGACCGCGGCGTGAACATCGAGACGGTCAACCTTACCGGCTTCGGGGACGTACATCTCGCGGGTGACCGCACGCTGTTCACCGAGCGGCTGGAGTTCATGCTGCCCGTGCAGGCGTACCCCTTTAACGACCCCACCACGGTGCTTGAACCGTTCCATTATATCGACTTTTTCGAGCTGACGAGCGATAACAAGCAGGTGTGCCGGTTTATCGTCTCGGACAGCCGAACGCAATGCGAGGTGCTGCTGGAAAACCTGCAATACCGCCAGCAGGAGGGCGTGGGCGACTACTACTGCGTGCTGACCATGCGGCGGCACCGCCAGCCCAATCCTGTGCGGCTGGTGGGGGATGAGGGCACGTCCTCCGGACAGGCGGCGACCGTGTCCACGCCCGCCCGCGCGACCGCAACGCCCGCGCAGACCGCCGTGCAGAACCACACGGTGCAGACGGGGGACACGCTTTCGGGTATCTGCCGCAAGTATTACGGCAACGCGAACCTGTATCCCAAACTCGCCGCCTATAACGGCATCCCCAATCCCAACCTCATCTACGACGGGAGCGTTCTCAAAATCCCGCCCGCGTCGGCGCTGTAAAGGAGGGCGGGAGACATGGAGCAATACCAGTATGTGCACCCGTGGGTGCATGTGCGCAACGATGACGGCGAGTGGGATGTGTCGCACATGTTCCGGCGCATCGCGTGGTCGGGCGACGTGGACAGCGTGTGCCGCACGCTCGAGCTGGAGATGATCGTCTCTGCCACCGACCCGCGCCTGCCTTACGTCTATTTGCCGCTTGCGGGCGGCATTTCGATGGGCGTGGGCAAGGAAACGCTGTTTGCCGGGGTGGTGGCCAGCAAGGACAAATCGACCGACGCATCCACGATGTCGGTGACTTGCTACGACTTTGGCTTTTATCTGAAGAACAGCCGCGCGAGCCGCAAGTACACGGGCGAGACGCCCGAAACCATCACGCGGCAGCTGTGCAGCACCTACGGCGTGCCGGTTGGGTCGCTCGCGCAGACGGGCGTCGCCATCCGGCGTAAGTTTTCGGCCACCGAGGTCTATCGCATCATCGACACGGCCTACACGCTGGCGAGCCAGCAAACCGGCAAGAAGTATCTGCTGCGGTTTTCCGGGCTGCGGCTGAATGTGCTTGAGCGCACGGTGACGCCGCAGTCGGTGATTTTGCAGCGCGGGACGAATTTGCAGACCGCGACCTACGGCGAGAGCATCGAGAACATGAAAAACCGCGTCATCATCGTGGACAGCGACGGCAACTTTGTGCGCGAAATTTCGGACAATGCGGCGGTCAAACGGTACGGCCTGCTGGCTGACGTGCTGACGCAGTCGGACAGCGAGGACGCGACCGCCGAGGCAAAAGAAATCCTCGCGGATAACGGGGTCGAGCGGCGCGCCAGCGTGACCTGTCTCGGGCACTTGAAGCTCATCACCGGCAACACCATTTATATTGCTGAGCCGTACACCGGCCTTGCGAACACCTGCTGGATTGACGAGGACACGCACGTCTGGCAAAACGGGGTGTACACCTGCCGCCTGACGCTGAATTTCAAGAACGAGATGCGCGAGAGCGAGAGCGGAAGCGAGGTGGAGACATGAGCCAGGTAGCCGAGTTGGCACGCTGCCTGCCCGACCCAAACGCAGCGAAGGCCAATGGCACGGGCGCGGCGCTGATGTTCGGCCACGTGACAAAGGACACCCAGCACGACGGTGAGGTCGCGGTGCAGGCGGACGGTTTGCCCCTCGATGAGGACGATTTGGGCTTTGCAGCTGGCTTGCGGCGCGGCGTTTCGCGCGGCGACCGTGTGCTGCTGCTGCGCTCGGCAGACCGGCAGCACTACGACGTGCTGCTCATCATGGAAGGAGGGTAACTCATGGCCGAGGAAAGTATTTTCCCGTATTTGCAGCCGACGGCAGCCGCCCCGGCGGCAGAGCTGCCCGTGCTGCGCGAATGCGCATGGGATTTTGCAGCAGACAAGCCGATTTTGCGGCAGGGCGTGCCGGTCGTGGTCGAGCGGGCGGAGGCGGTTGCGGTGTGGGCGTGGAACGCGCTGCACACCGAGCGGTTCCTCTGGCCGTGCTTTTCCGCAAACTATGGCAACGAAACCTACATGCTGATCGGGCAAGGCTATCAGGCGGAGACCAAGCGCGCCGAGGTGCAGCGCTACATCGAAGAGTGTTTGCTCGCCTGTCCTTATATCACAGCGGTGACCGGCACGACGATCGCCGTGGTGGACGACCGGCTCACGGTCGGCTTTGCGATACAAAGCGTGTACGGTGAGGTGAAAATGGAGGTGGAAACCGATGTCGGATAAAACCGAAACGCTGCAAATGCAGCTGGACGCACTCAAAGCGACGCTGCTCGCGCAGGACTTTGACAGCCTGACCCCGGAGGGCATCCAAGACATGCTGCGCGCCTTTCTCTCGGACGAGCTGGGGTTGTCCACCGCCGAGGGCACGCTGCTGCAGATCATCCTCGCGCCCGGCGCTTATGTGTTTTGGGAGGGCTTGCAGGCGCTGCGCGCGCAGGTGCCGATCTCGTTCGTGGACGAGACGAGCGGCCGCTTCATCGACAAGAACGCGGCGGGCTACGGCATCACGCGCAAGCCGGGCACGGCGGCGAGTGTTCTGCTGACTTTCACCGGCTCGGCGGGCACGACCATTCCGGCGGGCACGCTGTGCGTGACGCAAGACGGGCTGGGCTTTGCCACCGACGAAGCGCTCACGCTGGACGAGGACGGCAGCGGCACGGTCACGGCGACGGCGGACGCGGTCGGAACGGCGTACAACGTGCCCGCGGGCGCGATCGTCAGTATGCAGCAGGCGGTCAGCGGCGTCACTGCCCTCACCAACGAAGCCGCTGCGGGCGGCACCGATCCGGAGACGGACGCGGCGCTGTTTGCCCGTTTGGACGCCTACAAAAAGACGCCGCCGACCTCGGGCAACGACCGGCACTATCACCAGTGGGCGCTTGCGGTCAACGGCGTGGGCGCGGCGTCGGTCATCCGCTGCTGGGACGGGCCGGGCACGGTCAAAGTCATCATCGCGGACATGGCGCTGCGACCAGTCGAGGAGGAGCTGCGCGCCGAAGTCGCGGCCTACATCGAGACGCAGCGGCCGGTCACCGCCGAGGTGACGGTCGAGAGCGCGGCGGGTGTGCCGGTCGAGGTTAGCGTGACAGTGACCACGGATGGAACGGTGTCCAAATTGAACACCGAGCGAGAATTGACGGAACGGCTGGCTGAATATCTGGGCGAGATCGCGTTCACCGAGGGCGCAGAGGTGGTGTACAACCGCGTGCTGGCGATTGTGATGGGCTTGCCCGGCGTGACTGACTGCGCAGATCTGCTAGTCGGCGGCGGCACGGACAACGTGCCGCTGGACGCGGATGAGATCCCGACGCTCGGCACGGTGACGGTAAACGGCATCGCAGAGGAGGCGGCGGACGATGGCGCGTAAGTTGGCCGACCTGCTGCCTGAACGGTACTTGAACAGCCCAGAGGTGGGTGCGGCGGCGGGCATCATCTGGGTGCTGGGCGAAGTGTTCCGCGCGCGGGCGCTCGACTGGCTGACGCAGCTATGTATCGACACCGCGACATGGGGTATCGTCCACTGGGAGCGCGAATACGGCGTCACCCCACAGACGACCGACACGCTGGACGACCGGCGCAGCCGGGTCAAGGCCAAGATGCGCGCGCCGCAGACCGTGACGGCCGCCATGCTGGAAAACCTGACGGACAGCTATATCAACGGGCAGTCCGAGGTCACCGAACTGCCGCGTCAGCACAAGGTGCAGATTCGGTTCAACGGTGACTACGGCGTGCCCGCGAACCTTGCCAGCCTGACGGATGCGCTGCTGGAGGTGCTGCCGAGCCATGTCGGGTATGAGTATCTCTACCGCTATCTTTTGGTGCGCGAGGTGCACGGCATGACGATAAACGAGCTGCAGAGCCATCTAATCCGCGATTTTGCTTTTTAGGAGGCGGGCATGAGTAAATTAACCGAAACTTTGAATCTGTTCTGCTACGACCCGGAGACGGACGGGGCGAACACGTTCAACATCCCGAAAGCGCTCAATGAGAACTGGGAGAAGATCGACCAGCTGGTGCTGCTGGCCGTCGCGGCGGCTGCGGCATACGACCCAGAG
>NZ_CAWVCU010000059.1:0-30269 GCF_963927765.1 uncultured Agathobaculum sp.
TATGGTATTATTTTAACGCGATAAAGCGATAAAGGAGTTTTGCGGCCATGAACCGTTTTCGGATTTCCACCCCTGAGGGTACACGCGATCTGCTGTTCGCGTCCTGCCGTGTGCTGCGGCAGACCGAGCGTGCTGTGCGCACAGCGCTGGAGGGGTGCGGATATAGTGAGATCATTACGCCTGCGGTCGAGTACTTCGATGTATTTGCGCAGGCAAACCCTGAGCTCGATCAGGAGAATATGCTCAAAATCATCGACCGGTCGGGACGTATCTGCGTTGCGCGTCCGGATAATACCACGCCGATTGCCCGCGTTGCGGCGACCCGTCTGGATGACGCGGCGCTGCCCGTGCGGCTGTATTACAGTCAAAAGGTGTTCCGCTCGGTCGTGGGCGGGCACGGGCACAAGGGTGAATTTCTACAGGTCGGCGCCGAGCTGATTGGTGCGGACGGCCTTGCAGCAGATCAGGATATTCTGTCGGCAGCCTTTGGTGCGCTGACCGGCACAGGTGTGGACAATTTCCGCATTGAACTCGGCCATGCCGAGATCTACAAGGCGCTGATCGAAGAATTGGGCGTAGATGTGCAGACGGCAGAGAGTATCCGCCGTCTGATCGAAAACAAGTCCTTTGCGGCGTTGGGTGATGCGCTGGCGCCTTACGGCGAGCGTCCTGCCGCCAAGGCGCTGGGTGCGATGCCGCAGCTGTTCGGCGGCGTGGAGGTGCTGGATCAGGTCGAGGCACTGACCGGCAATGTGCGCGTGCTGGGCGCGGTGTCTTATTTGCGTCGGCTGTATCAGGCGCTCGATGCGGCGGGCTATGGGAGTCGCATTATGATCGATCTCGGTCTGGTGCATGAGATGGATTATTACACCGGCGTGATGTTCCGTGGCTATATCGGCGGCGCGGGCGCGGCGATTTTGTCTGGCGGACGATATAATGCACTGTGTGCCAAATTCGGTAAGGATCTGCCGGCAGGTGGTTTCGGCATTGACGTGGAGCGCATTGCGGACAGCTTGCAGGGCGCTGCACGTCCCGAGGCGGCGACCCGCCGCGATACCGTGCGCATTGCACTGACCAAGGGGCGTCTGGAAAAGAAAACGCTTTCGCTGCTCAAAGCGGCGGGCTATGACATTTCCGAGCTGGAAGCCGGTTCGCGCAAGCTGATTTTCACTCTGCCGGATGCGGGCGTGGAAATCGTGCTGGCCAAGGCGGCGGACGTGATTACTTATGTTGAGCATGGCGTGTGCGACATGGGTGTAGTCGGCAAGGATACGATCATGGAAAAGGGCGGCAGTTTTTACGAGATGGTCGATCTCGGCTTTGGCAAGTGCCGTTTTGCGCTTGCGACCAAAAAGGGCAAGGATGTGTACGGCGGCTACAAGACCCCAGTCATTGCGACCAAGTATCCGGCGGTCACCAAGGCGTTTTTCAACAAGAAGAACATGGACGTGGAAACCATCAAGATTGAAGGTTCAGTCGAGCTTGCACCGCTGTTGGAACTTGCGGACGCGATCGTGGATATTGTGGAGACCGGCACAACGCTCAAGGAAAACGGCCTTGAGGTCATCGAGGATGTCGCGCCCATTTCCGCGCGTGTGATCGTCAATCTGGCAAGCGCGAAGATGAAGAAAGCCGCCATTCAGCAGGTGATTTCCGATCTGGAAAGCGGTTTGGAGGGATAATATGTTTTTGAAAACCGTGCTCGCGGATGGACAGGCCGAGCAGACCGTCATTCGTGAGATGAAAGCGCGTGCGGCAGGTGCGCGCGGCGATATCGAGCAGACTGTCCGCGCCATTATGGACGATGTGCAGGCGCGTGGCTGGGACGCGGTCTGTGAATATGCGGAGAAATTCGATAAAAAAGAGCCGTATATCATCGAGTCTGCGCAGTTGGACGCGGCTTACGCGGCTTGTTCGCCTGAACTGATTACCGCGCTCGAAAAAGCGGCGGCCAACATCCGTGACTACCATGAGCAGATGCTCGCCAAGTCGTGGGAATGGAAACGATCGGAGGGCGAAGTGCTCGGTCAGACCGTGCGCGGGCTTGCGCGCGTCGGCCTGTATGTGCCGGGCGGCACGGCGGCATATCCGTCAAGCGTGCTCATGAATGCGATACCCGCTAAGGTTGCAGGCGTGGGTGAACTGATTATGGTGACGCCGCCGACCGAAAACCTGTCCAATGAAGTGCTTGCAGCGGCGAAAATCGCGGGCGTGGATACCGTTATCGCGATCGGCGGCGTGCAGGCAATCGCCGCGCTGACCTATGGTGCGGGTTTTATCCCGCAGGTGGATAAAATCGTCGGCCCGGGCAATGCCTTTGTTGCGGCGGCGAAAAAGTTGGCCTTTGGCACAGTGGATATCGACATGATTGCAGGCCCCTCCGAGGTGCTGGTGATTGCCGACCACACCGCAAACCCGACTTGGGTTGCAGCTGACCTGCTGAGTCAGGCCGAACACGATCGTTTGGCTTCGGCTGTTCTGCTGACCGACTCGATGGCACAGGCGCAGGCGATTTCGTGCGAAATGGAGCGTCAGGCAAAGGAACTGCCGCGTTGGGATATCGTCAAAGAGAGTGTGGCGAATTATGGCTGTGCGATCGTGTTTGACGATTTGAGGGACGCATGCAAGATGGCAGATGTGGTCGCACCCGAACATCTGGAGGTCGTGACGGCAAATCCACGCGAGTGGCTGCCGTATCTGCACAACGCGGGCGCGATCTTCCTCGGACAGTATGCGCCTGAGCCGCTCGGCGACTACATGGCAGGCCCCTGCCATGTGCTGCCGACCTCGGGGACAGCGCGGTTCTTCTCGCCGCTCTCGACCGACACGTTTTTGAAGAAAACCAGCGTGATCGAATACACGCGCGACGCGCTGGAAAGCTATGCGCAGGATATCATTGCGCTCGCGCAGAGTGAGCATCTGGACGCGCACGCCAACTCGGTCGCGGTGCGCTTTGCGGAGGTGAAAGACGATGCGAAAGGCTGAGATCACACGGAAAACCAAGGAAACCGATATTACGCTTGCGCTCGATCTGGACGGCGGCGAACGTAAGATCGACACCGGCATCGGCTTTTTCGACCATATGCTCAATTCCTTTGCCGTACATGGTGGCTTTGGCCTGACGCTCCAATGCAAGGGTGATTTGGAAGTCGACGGGCACCACACAGTCGAGGACTGCGGCATTGTGCTCGGGCAGGCGCTTGCGCAGTGCTTGGGCGACAAGGCTGGCATTGCACGTTTCGGTCAGGCATTTGTGCCGATGGATGAAGCACTTGGCTTTTGCGCGCTTGATATTTCGGGCCGTCCGTATCTGGTGTTCGATGCTCCCGTGCCGCAGCCGATGTGCGGGCAGTATGACACTTGTTTGACGGTTGAATTCATGCGCGCGCTTAGCGTAAACGCCGGGCTGACGCTGCACCTCAAGGCCGAATACGGCGAAAATGCGCATCATATCACTGAAGCGCTGTACAAGGCGCTTGCGCGGGCGCTGCGGCAGGCGGTCACGGTGACAGGCGGCGGCGTTTTAAGTGCAAAGGGAGTACTGTGATGGGGTATATCGCAATTGTAGACTACGGCGCAGGCAATCTGATGAGCGTGCATAACACGCTGGATTTTCTGGGCTATGACAACAAGGTCGCGGATACGCCTGCGGTCATTGAGCAGGCTTCCGGTGTGATTTTGCCGGGCGTGGGTGCGTTCCCTGATGCAATGGACGCGCTGCATGCTTCGGGACTGACCGATGCGGTGCTGCGTGCGGCGCAAGAAAAGCCGTTTCTCGGCATTTGTCTCGGCATGCAGATGCTGTTTGAGGAGTCGGACGAGGTGCGGCTGTGTAAGGGGCTTGGCTTGTTGCCCGGTCGGATTGAGCGCATCCGAACCGAACTCAAGCTGCCGCAAATCGGATGGAACGCGCTGGATATTGTGCGTCCCAACGCTATGACCGAGGGGATTGGCAGCGGCGATTATGTCTATTTTGTGCACAGTTTTATGGCGTGTCCCGCCCAAGAGGGCGATCTTGCCGCTGTGACTGATTACGGTGCGCGCGTGCCCGCCATGGTGGCGCGCGGCAATCTGTTTGGTTGCCAGTTTCATCCGGAAAAAAGCGGAAAAGTAGGACTGCGTATACTTCAAAACTTTGCAAAACTGACGGAGGTGGACAAATGAAGGTTATTCCGGCGATTGATTTGAAAGACGGACAGTGTGTGCGCTTAAAAAAGGGCGATTATGATACCGTGCACAAGGTAGCTGAGGACGCGGTAGAGACCGCACGCAAGTTCATGGCCGCGGGCGCAACCATGATCCATATGGTCGATCTGGACGCGGCGAAGGATGGCTCGCATGCCAATTATGACGTGGTCGAGCGGGTCATCCGTGAGACCGGTGCGACAGTCGAACTGGGCGGCGGCGTCCGCACGATGCAGGATGTTGAAGCGGTGCTGGCGCTTGGTGTCAAGCGCGTCATCATCGGTTCGGCGGCGGTGCGCAACCCGCAGTTTGTGGCGGAAGCAGTCAAGAAATACGGCGATAAGATCGCGGTCGGCATCGACGCGAAGTCGGAAACCGTACGCACGGACGGCTGGCTGGGCGACAGCGGCGAAAATTACATTTCGTTTGCTGAGCGGATGGAATCCTACGGTGTGAAAACCATCATTTTCACCGATATCGACAAGGACGGCATGCTTGCCGGTCCGAACTTCGATCAGCTTGCAGCGCTGCGCGCGACTGTGTCCTGCCGTATCGCGGCGTCGGGTGGCGTGTCGACGCTGGATGATATCCGTCAGCTCAAGCGGCTGGGCATTGACGCGGCCATTGCAGGCAAAGCGGTCTACACGGGCAAGCTTGATCTGCCCGCTGCGATCAAGGAGGCCGAATGATGCTGGCCAAACGCATTATCCCTTGTCTGGACGTCAAGGACGGTCGGGTGGTCAAGGGGGTCAACTTCGTCGGACTGCGTGACGCGGGCGATCCGGTGGAACTGGCGAAATTCTATTCGCAGGAGGGCGCAGACGAGATTGTCTTCCTCGATATTACGGCGACCAGCGACGGACGTGACACGATCGCGGACGTGGTGCGCCGCACCTGCCGTGAGGTGTTCGTGCCGGTCACGGTCGGCGGCGGCATCCGCACGGTGGACGATTTCCGTGACATCCTGCGCGCGGGCGCGGATAAGATTTCAGTCAATTCGGCGGCGGTGAAAAACCCCGGTCTGGTGGATGCTGCTGCGGAAAAATACGGCAGTCAGTGCGTGGTCGTTGCGATTGATGGCCGTAAAACAGGCAAAACGCCTTCGGGCTTTGAGGTTTACGTCGCGGGCGGCCGCACACCGACCGGCATAGACGCGGTCACATGGGCGCGTGAAGTATATGAGCGCGGAGCGGGTGAGATTTTGCTGACTTCGATGGATAAGGACGGTACCAAGTCTGGTTTCGACCTCGAGCTGACGCGCGCGGTGGTTGACGCAGTTGGTATCCCGGTGATTGCGTCTGGCGGCTGCGGCTCATTGGAGCACTTCTCTGAGGTGTTCGAGAAAACGGGCTGCGACGCAGCACTTGCCGCCAGCTTGTTTCACTATGGCGAGCTGACGGTAGGGCAGGTCAAGACGCATCTGAATGAAAAAAGCATTCCGGTGAGGTTGTAAGAGATGGAGTTGAACAAATTTTTTGTCAAAGCGCCGCTGATTCCGGTGATTTGTCAGGATGAGCGAACCGGCGAGGTGCTCATGCTGGGGTATGCCAATGAGGAAGCCTTGCAGCTGACGATGGACACCGGCACGGCGTGGTTTTTCTCGCGCTCGCGGCAGAAGCTGTGGAACAAGGGCGAGACTTCGGGCAACTTTATTTTTGTCAGCAAGATATTGTCCGATTGCGACGATGATACCTTGATTTATGTCGGCATACCCAAGGGACCGGTCTGTCATACGGGCAACCGCACCTGTTTCTATACCACTTTGTGGGAAAAGGAGGAGCAGGCGTGATGGCGTTCCCTTTGGTGACCGTGGTGTGCTTTTTGGCCGGTGCGGTTGTGGCGATTGCGCTGATCGCGGTGCTGGTGATGCTGATTACCAAGCGGCAGTGACCGAAGAAAAACGAGAAGGAGGACGAATGACATGAATTCGTTTGAACAGATGGAGGCGGTCATCGCGCAGCGCCGCGCGGAGCCGCAGGAGAATTCCTATACCTGCTACCTGTTTGAAAAGGGTCTGGACAAGATCCTCAAAAAGGTGGGCGAGGAGTGCGCGGAGACCATCATCGCCGCCAAAAACGGTGATAAGGCTGAACTTGTCGGCGAGATCAACGATGTATTCTATCACATGATGGTCATGATGAACGAATGCGGCGTGACGCTTGAGGACGTATGCGAGGAGATGGATAAGCGCGCGGAAAAGATCGGCAACCTCAAGCAGTTCCACGTTTCCGACCATAACACCTGATTTTACAACAGAACAAATTCCTTTCCCGCATCGTGTTCTTTATAGAACTGCGTATGGCTGCTGTCAGAAAAACAGGTGGTCAAACGTATTTTGGCAGGAGGAGAAAATTTCCCCCGAAATTTACAGATTTGCTGTAACGATTCGGGGGTTTTTTGACTCTTTATGAGTGAGAACGATTTGACGTGTCCCGCAAGGCTTCGGAAATCTTAAGATTTTTGGCTGCAAAATCAAAAGAAACCTCTGCTATGCTGGATGCATTAAGAACAAGCTGTTTGACGCACAGCTGGGAAAGGGAGAACAGTATGACGACCCGCTATTCGACCATACAGGTGCAGACCACTGCTGAAAGAACCG
Source organism: uncultured Agathobaculum sp. (assembly GCF_963927765.1). Taxonomy (NCBI): domain Bacteria; kingdom Bacillati; phylum Bacillota; class Clostridia; order Eubacteriales; family Butyricicoccaceae; genus Agathobaculum; species uncultured Agathobaculum sp. Next base: position 6,785 of record NZ_CAWVCU010000059.1, read on the forward strand.
CACCCCGCCCTGCGCGGCGGCGCACCCGTCGTAAGGCGCGCAAGCGCCGGCATCCGTTCCGGCTGCTCATGGTGTTGCTTGTGCTGGGCGCTGCGGTCTGGTTTTTGCCGCGTGTTGCAATCGGCGGTATTGCCGCGCTGCGTTGGCAGTTGGATGGTGTCGATGTCAAAAGCGGAACGGCGGCGGAAATTTTTCAGCTTTCGCTGACCGATAGCCGCGCGGGCGAGATTTTGCAGCATCCGGAAAATTATCCGATCGAACTACTTGAGCTGTTGGCAGGAAATCATGAAACGCTGGATTTCGTGCTGGGGTATCCGGCGCATCACGCAGATGCGCCTGCCGAAAGCCTGACCGAACCGCTGGATACTGTGCCGCTGCTGCTGCAATGGGATGGCCGCTGGGGATATCAGGATTACGGCGGCAGCACGATTGCGGTTAGCGGCTGCGCGCCGACCAGCTTGGCGATGGCGGCGGCATATCTGACTGGGGACAGCATGGTCACGCCTTATCGGGTGGCACGCTATGCTGCGGAGCATGGATATTACATACCGGGGCAGGGAACAAGCTGGTCACTGCTGAGTGAGGGTTCTGCTGCATTCGGGATCAGCTGCCGCCAGCTTTCGCTGGACAAGGCGCAGATCGACGCAGCGTTGGACGCAGGCCAGCCGGTGATCTGCTCGATGCTGCCGGGCGATTTTACGACCGAGGGTCACTTTATTGTGCTGGCTGGACGGGATGAAGATGGCGCGTATGAGGTGCGTGATCCGAACAGCATTAAGCGCAGCGAAAAAAAATGGTCTTACGACCGGCTTTCCGGTCAGATCGCAGCATTGTGGGCATGTTCCCGCATATGATGCAGGAGGGGGCGCATTTGCGCCCTCTTTGTCTTGCCTGTGCTGGGAAAACGTGGTATGCTGGTGCAGAGGTGAAATCATCATGCGCAGAAAAGATAGAGAAATCACAGGACGGGAAAATATCGAGCCGATTTTGCAGGCGTGCAAAACCTGCCGTCTGGCGATGACCGCAGACGGTATGCCGTATGTCATTCCGCTGAATTTTGGTTATACATGGGATGAGAGCGGACTGACAATCTATTTTCATAGTGGCATTAAAGGCAAGAAGATCGACGCGCTGCGCGCAGATCCGCGCGTTTGCTTTGAGATGGATACCGAAATGGGTCTGACCGGCGAAGGCGATCTGGCCTGCCGATACAGCTTTGCATTTTCGTCTGTCGTAGGATACGGCAGCGTACAGTTTGCGCAGAATAACGAGGAAAAGCGTCACGGCTTTGACATTATCATGAAGCATCAGACCGGCCGTGGGGACTGGTCGTATACGGATGCTGCGCTGTCTGTGGCTGAGGTGTTTTGGGTGCATGCGGATTCGTTTGAGGGCTCTCAGAAGCTGCCAAAATAATGCAGTTTGGCAAACAGAACAAAAGAAAACCGCCGGAAACCAGCTTGGTTTCCGGCGGTTTTGCATTCATACAAAGAGATTATTCCCAGAAGTGCTGCGCGAGTTGGTCGGCTTGCGCTGCTGCCTCACAGAGTAGTGCTTCCGCATCGTTGCCGACAATATCCAGCCCCTCTGCGGCAAGCGTGTCAAAACGCCCTTGGCTGAGCAGCTTGCAGATCGAACGCAGGTAGGCGGAAGCGTGGTCCGTGAGCACGGGGTCTGTGTTATCCACAATACCGCCGCGCGTGGTGACATAGACAAACCGCTGCAAACGGCAGTCGCCCACGGGATAGTTATCGCTGCCGTAGTGAAAAGTCAGGCCGGTAACGCACAGGCATTCCAGATAATTGCGCACCATCGATGGTACGCTCAGATCCCAGAAGGGGCAGGCCAGCACAACCGCGTCTGCATTTTTGAACTGGTTTGCGAGGGCAAAAAACGGCAGACTGAACGCACCGGATGCGGAAAGTGCATCGCGTTCCGCGATATCCTTGGCGTCATAGGGGGTCAAATGCAGCGCAGGAAGAGCGAGCACGTCGATCTCCGCGTCCGGGATCTGGCGGATCAGCCGCTGCGCCAGACGAAGGGTGCGGGAGCTGGCTCCGCGGATGCATCCGTTGACAAACAGTACTTTTTTCATATCGGTTTTACTCCTTTGGCAGTTGTTTGCCGCACTTGCGGCAGAAAGCGAAATCACTTTGCACCGGTGCGCCGCAATAAGGACAGAAGTTGCTGGTCGGCGGAACATTCGACGTATGCTTGGGTTTGCCGCCAAAATGCTGGTTGAGGGGGTCAGGTTCCTCGGTATCATCCGTGATGTCAAATTCGGAATAGCGGTTTTCGCTGGTGGCGTTCTTGAAGTTGTAAACCGCGTTGACAACGCCGATGATGATGAACAGTACGCCGAACAGCGGGAAGATGATGCCGACAAGGCCAAAGCCCTGTGTCATGGATGCGGCAAGCACGGTCCAAAAGATGCCGAATACGATGCCGAACACAGCGCCAAAGCCGCCCATCATGGAAGGGCCACGGCCGGGTTTGATGCTTTTCATAGTACTCCACCTGCCTTTGCTTCATCATAGCACAGGGAAGGTTAAAAGACAAGAAAACCGCTCCTTTTTTTGAAAGGAGCGGAAAAGGATGGGTATGGCATTCATGCTTCGCTGCGCTTGACAAATTTGCTGCGCGGGGCGCGACAGATCGGGCAGACATAATCGTCTGGGATGGACTCATCCAGACGGACATAGCCGCAGACGGTGCATTTCCAGCCAGCATCCGGCCCTACCTCGTGATAAACGGGCGCTGCGGGGGGCGCGTCCTTGCCGCGGTTTTCCAGCGCTTTTACGGTCAGGCAGTCGCCGTCTGCCAGCACTTCGGCATCCGTCAGTTCGCAGATAAACAGCGTGTACGAACCGATGGCAACCGTCTCAGTTACGCGCAGGCTCAGGCGCGAAACCATACCGTCCTTGAGGAAGGGGCAGCCGTTGGCGTCGGTTTCAAACGGGAACGAAGCGAACTTGTCGATCGCCCGGCCGGATTTATAACCGAATTCGTTGACGATTTTTTCATCAGCGTCCTGCGCAAGCAGGGTAACAGAAGCAATACCGCTCTTTTTCAGTGCCGTGCTGGTAGCCGAGTCGTTGTTGAGGGACAGCGTAAACTTCGGCGGACGGGATGAGGTCACCTGATGCAGCGAATTGATGATGCAGCCGAAATTCTTGCCGTCGGCCACGGTCGAGATCAGCGCAAGACTATAATCGAGCTTTTTGTAGGCGGCGTTATTCATAGAGCAGCTCCCTTTCTTATGCTATTAGAATCAATTACTAATTACAAATCAATACTACCACATATCAAAGGGAAATGCTATATCAAAAGCAACAAAGTTGCAGGGCAGAATTTAGGGAATCATAACAGATTGATGAAGCTGGGGCGTTCCAGATCGGGCAGGTGGTTGAGCTGAGCGAGCAGTTCTGTACAGTCGAGCAGAAAATCCTCCGAGTTTTCGTCTTTTTGGTATGCGGCAAGCACGCGGTCAAACAAACGGTCTGCCTGGTCGATTTCATCATGCAGCAGTAGGGAGCCGAGCAAAAGCTGTGCGTCGTCCCAGTGCTGGTGTGCCTTGTCCAGATCGCCCGCTTCGATTTCGCGGACAATGCGGTCGGTCACCTGCTCCACTGCATGCAGGCTCCACCAGCTGCCCCAGATGAGAAGCGCCAGCAACAGCAGGGCAATGCAAAGACGCCGCATATCAGCGTTTCTCCTTTCTTTGGATAAAGCTGTTGCCGCAGTCATCCAGCGTCATCAGGAATACGTCGGATACGGCAAGGCTTTGGTTCCTCAGGCGGTTTTCGATATCTTTGGGATCGAGTTTCAGCAGCCGAAGCGAACGGCGCACCAGCTGACCGTCGGACACGACAACCAGCGGCAGACCGGTATCTTTGGGCGTGATGCCCAGCATTTCCGCCGTGAGCGGCTGCTGTGGCTGTTTGAGGATGACGGACAGCGTGCCGTCCGGCTCGATCACGCCATATTTCACATCAGACACCGAGGCAACATTCTGTTTGCGCAGTGTCTCGATGATTTCATCGGTGGTCAGACGCATTTCGCGCAGCTTGGGGATATCCAGTTGTCCGCCGCGGATGATAATGGCAGGCTGACCATTGAGCAGCCGCCGGAAGGTACGGCTTTTCAGTGCAATCCAACTGAGCAGGATCTCAAGGACAATAAGTGTCGCGATGGGTACCAGCCCGGCAAACATGGGGATACCCAGATCTTGCATGGGAACGGCAGCCAAATCGGACACCAGAATGGTGATGACCAGTTCGGACGGATCGAGTTCACCAATCTGGCGTTTGCCCATCAGGCGTACCGCAGCGATGACGGCAAAGTATAATATGAGCGTGCGAAGCAGAGGGACTGCCATTTTTCGGCCTCTTTTCTATCGGGATTTACCGGTAGTATGGCACAAAAACGGAAGAATATACCTGGTCAGGAATTTAACAAAGTAAAATGCGAAAAAGTTGTTGACAATCGCTGTGAGCAGATTTATAATATGAATTACATTTTGAACAACGCAAGTTGGCGATGACCGGAAAAGTAGCGTCTGGAATCCAAACGAGAGAGCCGCCGGGTGGTGCGAGGCGGTGGAAGAAGGAAAGTGCGAAAGTCCTCCGTGAGCCGAGCGTCTGAAATGGGATGAAACAGGGCCCTGTGTAAGGCGTTCCGCGTGATCTGCGTTAAAGGATCAGCTGAGTGGCCGCAGCATGCAATGCATGAAGTGCGGCAAGAAGAGTGGTACCGCAGAGGAATAGTCTTTGTCTCTTTGTAGAGACAGAGGCTTTTTTATTTTTGTGATTTGAGGAAAGGAGGCGGATTCGCATGGTAAAGAACGGTTCTGAGATTTTGGTGGAAGCGCTGGTAGAGCAGGGGGTCGATACGATTTTCGGCTATCCGGGCGGCGCGGTCCTCAATATCTATGATGCACTTTACAAAAACAGCGACCGCATTCGACATATTTTAACCGCCCATGAGCAGGGCGCAGCCCACGCAGCCGATGGCTATGCGCGCGCAACCGGTAAGGTTGGCGTGTGTCTGGCAACAAGCGGCCCGGGCGCGACCAATCTGGTCACGGGTATTGCAACGGCCTACATGGACTCCATTCCGATGGTTGCGATCACCGGCAACGTCGGCACGAGCCTGATCGGTCGAGATTCGTTTCAGGAGGTTTATATCGCCGGTATCACCATGCCGATCACCAAGCACAACTTTGTCGTGCGGCATGTGGAGGAACTGGCGGATACCATTCGCAGCGCATTCCGTATTGCAGCGTCCGGCCGTCCCGGCCCGGTGCTGATTGACATTCCGAAGGATGTCACAAGTGCGGAGTGTGAATACATCCCAGCCCCCAAAGTAGAAGTAAAAGAAACGTACGATGTCACAGCAGAGGAACTGGAAACGGTTGCCGGTATGATCGCGCAGGCTGAGCGCCCGATCATATATTTTGGTGGCGGCGTGGAAACCGCGGACGCGGGCGCGGCGTTGCTCGAACTCATGCGCAAGGCGGATATCCCGGCGGCGCACACCATGATGGCGATTGGCTGCATTCCGGATACCGAGCCGCTAAGCCTCGGTCTGGTTGGTATGCACGGCACGGTTTCGGCGGCTTGGGCGGTCGAGCGCAGCGATCTGCTGATCTGTATCGGCGCGCGCTTCTCCGACCGTGTGGCAACCAACCCGCGGCGCTTTGCCCCCAAGGCGAAGATTGTCCATATCGACATTGACGCGGCTGAGATCAACAAGAACATCGGCGTGGATTATTCGGTGGTCAGCGATGCGGAAAATTTCCTCGAAGCGCTGCTGCCATATGTGAAAGAAGCAAAGCATACTGCATGGCGTGAGCAGATTGCAGAGTGGCGCAAGACGCTGGATTATGTGCCCAAGGATGACGACAGTGTCATTCACCCGCACCAGCTGCTGCGCACGCTGTATGACATGATCGGGGACGACGCGATCGTTGCGACCGACGTCGGTCAGCATCAGCTGTGGTCGGCACAGTATAACCGCTGCCGCAAGATACGTCACTTCCTGACCTCGGGTGGTCTGGGAACGATGGGCTTTGGTTATGGTGCTGCCATGGGTGCGCAGGTTGCCTTCCCGGATAAGACGGTTGTCCATATCACAGGCGATGGCTCGTTCCACATGAATCTAAACGAGCTGTGCACAGCAGTCACCTATAACCTGCCGATCATCACGATCATTATGAATAATAACGTGCTGGGTAATGTGCGTCAGTGGCAGACCATGTTCTATGAGAAGCGCTATTCCCAGACCAATCTGTATCGCAAGACCGATTACATCAAGCTTGCCGATGCGTTCGGCGGCCGCGGCTTCCGTGTGACCAATATTGCGGAGCTGCGCGCGGCGCTGGCAGATGCTTTGCAGCGCACCGGCCCTGTGCTCATCGACTGCCGCATCGACAAGGATGAGCGCGTACTGCCCATGATTCCGGCTGGCGGCACAGTGGACGATATCGTGGCGGATTGAGAAAGGAGAAAACACAATGGAAAAATATATCCTTTCTGTAATCGTGCAGAATAACGCGGGCGTTCTGGCGCGCGTGTCCAGCCTGTTCGGCCGCCGCGGCTACAACATTGATTCGTTGACCGTATCTGCGACCACCGATCCCAAGGTTTCCCGCATGTCGATCATTGTGCAGGGCGATGAACCCATCCTTGAGCAGATCATCAAGCAGCTGCTCAAGCTGGAAGAGGTGCAGCGCGTCGACCATTTGCAGGAAGACGAGTCCTGCTGCAGCGAACTGGTGTTTGTCAAGCTCCGCGCGGAGAACGGCAGCGAGCGCGACTCTATCCGTCAGCTTTGTGATTTGTATGCTGCGCATATTGTGGAATCCACCGAGCAGACGATGATCGTCGAGTTGTCCGAGGTGCCGAGTCGCATTGATGCGTTCCTCGACGTGATTTCCAATTTCGAGGTCGTTGAGATGAGCCGCTCGGGCGTTACCGCCATCCAGAAATAACGGTGGCATATTCAATTTGTTTTCCTAATTTCATTTCTATATACTTAGGAGGAGTTAAAAATGGTAAAGATGTTCTATGATTCGGACTGCAACCTGTCCCTGCTGGACGGTAAGACTGTTGCCATTCTGGGCTTCGGCTCGCAGGGCCACGCGCATGCCATGAACCTGAAGGATTCTGGCGTGAACGTTGTTGTCGGTCTGCGTCCCGGCTCCAAGCATGAGAAGAAGGCCAAGGACTACGGCATTCCGGTTATGACCATGGCTGAGGCTGCTGCGGCTGGCGACATCATCATGATGCTGGTGCCGGACGAAAAGCAGGCAGACATCTATAAGGAAGTTGTTGAGCCGAACCTCAAGCCGGGCAATGTGCTGGCGTTTGCGCATGGCTTCAACATTCACTTCAAGCAGATCGTACCGCCGGCAGATGTTGACGTTATCATGATTGCGCCGAAGGGCCCGGGCCACACGGTTCGTTCGCAGTATCTGGCGGGCGCAGGCGTACCGGATCTGGTTTGCGTACATCAGGATGCTTCCGGCAAGGCAATGGATATCGCGCTGGCTTATGCATGCGGCATCGGCGGTGGCCGTGCGGGCATTCTGGAGTCCACCTTCAAGACCGAGACGGAAACCGACCTGTTCGGCGAGCAGGCTGTACTGTGCGGCGGCGTATGCGAGCTGATGAAGGCTGGTTTTGAGACGCTGGTTGAGGCAGGTTATGCACCGGAGAACGCTTACTTTGAGTGCGTCCATGAGATGAAGCTGATCGTTGACCTCATCAACGAGGGCGGCTTTGCCAAGATGCGTTACTCGATCTCCGATACTGCGGAGTACGGCGATTACCGCACCGGCAAGCGCATCATCACCGAAGAGACCCGCAAGGAAATGAAGAAGATCCTGCGCGAGATCCAGGACGGCACCTTCGCTTCCGAGTGGATTCAGGAGAACCGTGCGGGCGGCCGTGCGCGCTTCCTGGCGACCCGTGCGCTTGAAGCAGACACCGAACTCGAAGAAGTTGGTAAGAAGCTGCGCGGCATGATGAGCTGGCTGAAAAAGTAAAAAAATACTGCGCACAGGCGGGCGGGTTTCCGCCCGCCTGTTTCGCACAAGAGGAGGGAATCCCCGTGTCCAAGAGAAGTGACAACATCACCGCAGGCGCTGAGCGTATGCCCAACCGCTCGCTGCTGCGTGCCTGTGGTTTGACTGACGAAGAAATGAAAAAGCCGATTATCGGCGTGGTTTCCGCATACAGCGAGATCATTCCCGGACACATCAATCTGGATAAGATCGCAGACGCTGCCAAGGCGGGTGTACGCATCGCAGGCGGTACGCCGGTGCTCGTTCCGGCTATCGGCGTGTGCGATGGCATCGCCATGGGCCATATCGGCATGAAGTATTCGCTGCCCAGCCGTGAGCTGATTGCGGACAGCGTTGAAACGCTGGCGCAGGCGCATCAGTTCGACGCGCTGGTACTCATCCCGAACTGTGATAAGATCGTGCCCGGCATGCTGATGGCTGCTGCGCGTTTGAATATTCCGTCTATCATCGTTTCCGGTGGCCCGATGTTGGCTGGTCACTATGACGGACAGGAAATTTCGCTTTCCAAGACGTTTGAGACGGTCGGCGCGTATAAGGCCGGCCTGATCGACGATGCCAAGCTCGAGGAATGCGAATGCGGTTCGTGCCCGGGCTGTGGCTCGTGCTCGGGTATGTACACGGCAAACTCGATGAACTGCCTGTCCGAGGCGATCGGCATGGCGCTGCCCGGCAACGGCACGATCCCGGCGGTTCACGCTGCGCGTATCCATCTGGCTAAGCACGCAGGCATGCAGATCATGGAACTGCTGCGCCGCGATATCAAGCCGAGCGATATCCTGACGCCTGCGGCCTTCCGCAACGCACTGACCTGTGAAATGGCGATTGGCTGCTCGACTAACTCGGTGCTGCACCTGCTCGCGCTGGCAAATGAAGCGGGCGTACCGCTCGACCTGAATACGCTCAATGAGCTGTCTGCCAAGGTGCCGAATATCTGCCATCTGGCGCCGGCAGGCCCGCACCACATCGAAGAACTGTACATGGCGGGCGGCGTGCCGGCCATCATGAAGGAACTCACCAAGCGCGACCTGCTTGATTTGTCGCTCATCACGGCGACCGGCAAGACGGTGGGTGAGAACCTCGAGGGTGTTGTAAACAAGAACACCGAAGTCGTGCGTCCGCTGGAAAGCCCGTATTCCGAGACCGGCGGTATCGCTGTGCTGTGGGGCAACATTGCCAAGAACGGCTGTGTTGTTAAGCGCTCGGCGGTTGCACCGGAAATGATGGTGCATGAAGGCCCGGCGCGCGTCTTTGATTCTGAGGATGATGCCATCAAGGCGATTTATGCTGGTGAAATTCGCAAGGGCGACGTGGTAGTCATCCGCTACGAAGGCCCGAAGGGTGGCCCCGGCATGCGTGAGATGCTCAATCCGACCTCTGCGCTGGCTGGCATGCAGCTCGACAAGGACTGCGCACTCATTACGGATGGCCGTTTCTCCGGCGCGTCCCGCGGTGCATCGATCGGTCATGTTTCGCCCGAAGCCGCTGCGGGCGGCGAGATCGCACTGATCGAAGAGGGCGATATTATCGCTATCGACATTCCGAACAGCAAGGTCAACGTCAAGATCTCCGACGAGGAGATGGAGGCGCGCCGCGCGAAGTTTGTGCCGCGCGAGCCGAACATCAAGTCTGGCTGGCTGTACCGCTATTCCAAGCTGGTTACCTCGGCCGATCAGGGTGCCGTGCTCCGATAAAGTAAACAAAAGCCTGAAGCAGCTGCTTCAGGCTTTTTGTATGTTGCAGACGGCTTGTTTCGGTCGGTTAAATCTGGTATACTGGTGACAAATGAGAATAAAGGTGGAACGAGTTATGCTTTCAGAGACGAAAAAGGAATTTATCGAGTTTATGATGAGCGCGGATGTGCTGCGTTTCGGCGATTTTACGACTAAGTCCGGTCGCAAAACGCCGTATTTTGTCAACACCGGCAACTATAAGACCGGTCTGCAGAACTCCCGTCTGGGTGAGTTCTATGCAGCGCTGGTCAAGGAGACCATTGGCGATAACTTTGACGCGATGTTTGGTCCGGCTTATAAGGGTATCCCGCTGGCAACCTCGGTTTCTGGTGCGCTTGCGCGCAACTATGGCATCGACAAGCCCTTCTTCTTCAACCGCAAGGAAGCCAAGGATCACGGCGAAGGCGGCAGCATCGTCGGCTACAAGCCGCAGGATGGCGACCGCGTCATCATCATTGAGGACGTTATCACCGCAGGCACCGCCATCCGCGAGACCATGCCGGTGCTCAAGAGCTGCGCCGATGTCAAGGTGACCGATATGTTCATCTCGGTCAACCGCTGTGAGGTTGGCACGACGCCGGGCAAGACGGCGGTCATGGAGGTAGGCGAGGAGTTCGGCATTAAGGTGCATGCACTCGTCACTGTGCAGGATATCCGCGAATATCTGGCGGACAAGGCAGAGTATGCACATCTCCTGCCGCTGATGGACGCTTATATGGAGCAGTACTGCGTGTTCTAAAACCAAAAATACAAATGAAAACGGCTTGTTCCCGATTGGAACAAGCCGTTTTGTTTTTAGGATAAGGATTGCAGGAATTTGCGCATGCGGAAACAGGCTTCGCGCAGATGGTTCATCGAGTAAGAGTAAGAAATGCGCACATGGCCTTCGCCACTTGCACCGAATGCATTGCCCGGTACGACCGCGACCTTCTGCTCCTTGAGCAGTCGCTCGCAGAATTCCTCACACGACAGCCCGGTGGAGGTGATGGACGGGAACATATAGAATGCACCCTGCGGTTCGAAGCATTCCAATCCCATTGAGCGCAGCTCACCGAGCAGATAGCGTCGACGGATGTCGTATTGCGTGCGCATCCGTTCGATATCATCCTCGCCGGAGCGAATGGCTTCGATGCCTGCAAATTGCGCGGTGGTCGGTGCGGACATGATGCCGAACTGGTGCACCTTGCAAATGTGGCGCATCAGCTCCTTGGGACCCATCGCCCAGCCGAGCCGCCAGCCAGTCATCGCATAGGATTTGGAGAAGCCATCCACGACGATGGTGCGCTCCTGCATGCCGGGCAATTCGGCAAAGCAGACATGTGGATCCTTGCCATAGGTCAGACTGCAATAGATCTCGTCCGACAGTACGATGATGTTGGTGTCGCGCAGGACAGCAGCGATCGCTTCCAGCTCGTCCCGCGTCATGATGGCGCCGGTCGGGTTGTTGGGATAGGGCAGGATGAGCAATTTGGTGCGCGGCGTGATGGCTGCGCGCAGCGCGTCCGCAGTCAGCTTGAACTGATCCTCTACGCGCGTCGGCAGTGGAACGGGCACGCCGCCTGCCATCTGGGTCAGAGGCGTATAGCAGACAAAGCTCGGTTCAGGGATCAGCACTTCTTCGCCGGGATTGACCAGCGCACGGATGGCGTTGTCGATCGCTTCCGAACCGCCCACTGTGACCAGAATTTCTTTCTCTGCATCATAGCAGAGCTGATATTTGCGGCGGGTCAGCGCTGCAATCTGGCGGCGCAGTTCGGCAAGACCCCAGTTGGAGGTATAAAAGGTCTGGCCTTTTTCCAGCGACTGGATGCCCGCGCGGCGGATCTGCCACGGGGTTTCAAAGTCCGGTTCGCCCACACCGAGCGAAATCGCATCGGGCATGGTCGCAACAACGTCGAAGAATTTGCGGATGCCGGAGGGCTTGACCTCCTTAACCCGATCGGAAAGCAGCTGTTCGTAATCTACCATGCGATCATGACCTCTCTCTTATCGTTATCGGAGGGGTCGAATTCCACGCCGTAATCCTTATACTTTTTCAAAATGAAATGCGTGCCGGTCGAAAGAACGTTTTCCATCGGCGCAAGCTGCTCAGAGACAAAGCGCGCGACCTCGCGCATGGAGCGGTCCTTGATGATAACCGTCAGGTCAAAGCCGCCGCTCATCAGATAAACGCTTTCCACCTGATGATGGGAATAAATCTGGCGCGCGATCTCATCAAAGCCCATGCCTTTCTGCGGGGTGATTTTGACCTCGATCAGCGCAGTGACGCTTTCTTTTGCGGTTTTATCCCAGTCGATCACGGTCTTATAGCCCAGAATGGTAGAATTCTTTTCAAAAGTCCGGAGGGCATCTGTGACCTCCTCTTCGCTTGCGCCGGTCATGGCGGCAAGCTGGGCGGGGGTCAGGCGCGCGTCCTGGCTGAGCAAATCCAGCAGCTTTTCAGGATTTTCCATGGTAACAACCTCCTGTTTGAGTCAGTTTGCAACATCGGACAGTGCTGTGCACTGTCGTATGGCTATTATACACCAGAACGGACGAATTTGTCCACTGTGCGGCTGTTTTCTGATATGGTTCAGATCAGCCAGTCATATACGCCGATCATGAGCGGCATGGTGACGATGGACAGCAAAGTGGACAGAACGTAAAGTGCGCTTGAGTGCGCCGCGTCCCGATCATATAGCTGTGCCAGCGAGGTAACGGTGGCGCAGGCAGGTGTGATGCAGGCCAGATACACGGTCATCAGGATATTTTTCCCGTCGGGAATCAGGCCCGCAGCACCAACCGCACGAAACAGCAGCACAGTCAGCAGCGGACAGAGCAACAGCCGCAATGCAGCCGCCAGATAGCCGCGCGGCGCGGTGAACAATTGGCGGAGAGGTGTGTCGGCAATGACCATACCGGCCAGCAGCATGCCCAGCGGGCCGAGCATCGAGCCGGTGGTGTCCAGCGTCTGGTTGATGAAATCGGGCAGTTCGATACGCAGCAGAAACAGGGCACAGCCGATGGCAATGGCGATGATATTGACGTTGAGCAGAATTTTGCGCCATTCCATACCGCCGGTGCCGCAAAGCAGACTGCGGCAGTGCGTCCAGATCAGAACCTGCTGGATGACGATGAAGGCGCAGGAATAGATCACGTAATCCGCGCCTAGCAAGGCATTCACCAGCGGAATGACCAGAATGCCGGCGTTGGTGTAAACAATGACAGCGCGTTCGATCACATCCAATCGAAGCGGGCGGGCAAGTATGCGGGCAATGAGAAGGAACAGCAGATGCGCTACCCCTGCAAAAGCAAAGGAATAGAGCAGACCGCCCATGACCTGCGGCGTATATTCCACTTGAAAGGCATTGATGATAACGCATGGTGTTACGATATATACCATGACCACCGAAATGCTGCGGCTGTCGTCGGGGCGCAGCAGTTTGGCTTTTACGATGATGTAGCCCATTAGCAGGATGAGAAAGAGTTGCACGATCTGCTCCGCCAGAATCAGACTGATTTCCATATTGTCCCCCTGTTTTGTTGATGCAATACAGAAGCCGCCTGTCGGCGGCTTCCGTCTATGGATTGAAAAATGGTATCAGAACAGGCCTGTGATCTTGCCATCCGCATCAACGTCGATTTTTTCGGCGGCTGGTACCTTGGGCAGACCCGGCATGGTCATGATCGCGCCGGTTTCGACCACAACGAAGCCTGCGCCCGCAGCCAGACGCGCGGAGCGGACATTGACCACAAATTCGGTCGGGCGGCCCAGAAGTGCCGGATCGTCGGACAGCGAATACTGGGTCTTGGCGACGCAGACAGGCAGATTGCCGTAGCCCATTTCGGTGATATTCGCCAGTTCCTTATGGGCTGCCGGGGCGATGGTCACGCCCAGCGCGCCGTAAATCTCCTTGGCGATCTTGCGGATCTTGTCCTCAAGCGGGAGTGCATCCTCGTACAGCATATGGAAGTCGGCCTTGCCTTCGTCCAGCACGGCGAGAACCTCTTCCGCCAGTGCCTTGCCGCCTTCGCCGCCCTTGGCGAACACTTCGGACAAAGCGACCCGCACACCGCGTGCAGCGCAGTGCTGACGGATAAACTCCACTTCCTCTTCGGTGTCGGTCGGGAAAGCGTTGATCGCTACGACCGTCGGCACACCGAACTTCTTCATGTTGTCCAGATGGGCGTCCAGATTGCAGATGCCGCGCTCGAGCGCGGCGAGATCCGGCGTATTCAGCTCGGTTTTGGGCACGCCGCCGTTGTACTTCAGGGCGCGCACAGTCGCAACGATAACGATGCAGTCAGGCGACAGGCCTGCCTTGCGGCATTTGATGTCCATAAACTTTTCTGCGCCGAGGTCTGCACCGAAACCGGCTTCGGTGATCGCGATATCTGCGAGCCGCAGCGCCAGCTTGGTTGCCTGCACGCTGTTGCAGCCGTGTGCAATGTTGGCGAACGGGCCGCCGTGCATCAGCGCGGGCGTACCTTCCAGCGTCTGCACCAGATTGGGCTTGATGGCGTCCTTCATCAGCGCTGTCATCGCGCCTTCTGCCTTCAGGTCACGTGCATAAACCGGCTTGCCTTCGTAGTTATAGGCAACCAGAATGTCGCCGAAGCGCTTTTTCAGGTCTTCCAGATCGGAAGCAAGGCACAGGATCGCCATGATCTCGGAGGCAACCGTAATCATGAAGTGATCTTCACGCGGTACGCCATTGACCTTGCCGCCAAGGCCGATGGTGATGTTGCGCAGGGCGCGGTCGTTCATGTCCATAACGCGGGTGAAGATGATGCGGCGCGGATCGATGCCCAGCGCATTGCCCTGCTGCAGGTGGTTATCCAGCATGGCGCACAGCAGGTTGTTGGCTGCGGTGATGGCATGCATATCGCCGGTGAAGTGCAGGTTGATGTCCTCCATCGGCACGACCTGCGCATAACCGCCGCCGGCAGCGCCGCCCTTGATGCCGAACACCGGGCCGAGGGACGGCTCGCGCAGCGCGATCATGGCTTTTTTGCCCAGCTTTGCCATCGCTTGGCCGAGGCCGACGGTCGTGGTGGTCTTGCCCTCGCCTGCGGGCGTGGGATTGATGGCGGTGACGAGCACCAGCTTGCCGTCCGGCTGGCCGGCCGTCTTTTTCCAGACGTCGGCAGACAGCTTGGCTTTGTATTTTCCGTATAATTCTAAATCTTCTGCATCCAGACCGGCGGATGCAGCGACTTCGGTGATTGGGCGCATCTGGCAGCCCTGAGCGATTTCGATATCGGATAGCATAGCAGTTCCTCCCGTATGTTTTACACAGTGACATTATTATAACAATGTTCTGCACAGTTTTCCAGCAGATAGAACGAAAAATTTGCCGAATTTGTGAATCGAAAAAGCGGCTGCGTTGTGGTATGATATAAAGCGCATATAAATTCAGTAAAAGGAGGGTCGGCATGGACGTTTTCAAAACGATCACGCATTATATCAAAAACACCGACCTGTATCTGGTAATATTGGCGCTGGTTTGTTCGGGGTATGGCATGGTGCTGATCTATTCAGCAACGCTTAACCCGGCAACCGTGTTTGACGGCAGCACGCGCAACCTGATTATTCAGGGGGCTGCGATCATCATTGGTCTGGGCGCGTTTGTGGTGATGAGCTTGATCGACCTGGAGGGTATGAGCGGCTGGTGGAAGATTTTTGTGCTGGTCAACATTGGCTTGCAGTTTTTGCTGTTTACACCTCTGGGTACCGAAGTGAACGGCCAGCGTGCATGGCTTAATCTGGGCGTGACCAGCTTGCAGCCGGGTGAGCTCGGCAAGCTGATTTTTATTTTCACGCTTGCCGCACATATCTCGGAAATTAAAGACCATATCAGCGAGTGGCGCGGATTGTTTGTTATCGGTCTGCACACGCTGATTATGATGGGCGCGGTGGTTATCGCTTCGGGCGATACCGGCATGGCAATCCAGTACTTTATGATTGCGCTTATTATGCTGTTTGCCGCCGGGCTTTCGCTCAAATGGCTGGGCGCGGGTTTTGGACTCGGTATCATCAGCATCCCGATCATCTGGAATTTTATCTTGAAGGGTTATCAAAAAACCCGTATTCTGGTTCTGTTTGATCCATCCATCGACCCGGATGCTTCCATGCAATCGACTTACGGTAAAATTGCCATCGGCTCCGGACAGATTTCCGGACAAGGACTGACGCACGGTACCATGACGCAGATGCAGCTGGTATCGGAGAACCAGACCGACTACATCTTTTCGGTCGCAGGTGAGGAACTTGGCTTTATTGGCTGCATGCTGATTATCTGCTTGCTGGCGTTGCTCATTCTGCGTTTGTTCTATGTTTCCTATCGTGCTTCTACCACGTTTTCTGCCTTGTTGGCGGTTGGTGTAGGCGGCATGTTCCTGTTCCAGACCTTTATGAATATTTTCATGAATATCGGTCTGCTGCCCGTTATGGGTCTGACGCTTCCGTTTTTCTCTTACGGCGGCACTTCGGTGGTGACGATGTATTCCGCGCTCGGCATTGCGGCAGGTGTGCGAATGCGTGAAAAGCCATCTTGGCTGCAATGATACGAAAAAAGGTAGGCACGCTTACGTGCCTACCTTTTTGTTTTATCGGATGTGGTAGCTTGGAAAATACTTTTCCACAAAGGGAATGTGCTGGACATAGAATGTGCGGCCGTTGAGATAAGCAAGTGCGCCTGCATCTGCTTCAAAATGGAACGTCAGCGAATAGGCGTACAGCAGTTGTCCGTTTTCATGATAGGGACGGTTTAATTCATTTGTGCCGTATTTGCCGTCTCCGAGCAGCGGGCAGCCGATGGACGCCATGTGCGCGCGGATCTGGTGCGTGCGTCCGGTGAGCAGCTCACATTCGACCAGAGACAGTTTACCGTTGCTGGAGAGCGTGCGATAGCGTGTTTTAGCGGTTTTCGCGCCGGGAACGCGCGTTTTGTGCAGAGTGACCTGCTTGCGCTTTTCGTCCCGCCGCAGAAAGTTTTCGATCAAGCCATCAGGCGGCTTGGGCTTGCCGTGCACGACGCACAGATAGCGCTTTTCCAGCTCGCGATCCTTAATGCGTTCGTTGAGGATGCGTAGCGCTTCGGCGGTTTTTGCACAGATCACGATGCCGCCGGTGTTGCGGTCGATGCGGTTGCACAGCGCGGGTGCAAATGAAGCGGCGTCCTCAGGGTTCCACGCACCAGACTGGAACAAATACGCTTGAATATGCGCGATCAGCGTATTGCTGTCGCCGTTTTCGTCTGCATGCACCACCATGCCGGGCGCTTTGTCGGCCAGCAGGATGTTTTCATCCTCATAGACGATACGGAGCTGTGGCTGCGTGATGCGGCGGAAGGCCTCTTCCTCGCGCGGCGCGTCGAAGTATTCGTCGTTGAGGTAGAGCTGCACAGCGTCGCCTTCACAAAGACGGTAGGCGGCTTCCGTACGCTTGCCGTTGACCTTAATGCGTTTGAGACGCAGGTATTTGTGCATCATGCCGCCGGACAGCAGCGGCACTGCCTTTTCAAGAAATTTGTTCAGCCGTTGCCCGCTGTCGTTTTTTGTGATATAATACTCTCTCAAGATGCGGTATCCTTTTCTAAAAAATAATGGAGTGCATTCAGTATACCGCATTTCGAAAGAAAAGGGAAGTGCCCGCGCCGGATAGAGAAATGCGTTTTTTTGCCGCATTTTTTGGTTGACAAAGCGGGATTGGGTGTAGTATACTATCTTAGTACCATGTGAGGTTGACATGAAGATTGATTTAAAAAAACTGACCGCGTCCCAGCATGCGTCGATTCCGTTTTCCGAAACGATCGATTTGCGGGCAGAAACTTTGTACGGTGCCAAACCGTTCCAAAGCCCGGTTCAGATCAGCGGCGAGGTTTCCGGTGATAGCGGCGTATTGCGGCTCAAGGGAACGATTAAAACGATTTATTCCACTGTTTGCGCGCGCTGTCTTAAGCCTCTTCAGATTCTGCTGACAGCCGAGGTCGATACGGTCTTATCGGACGACCCCGATGCGGAGGAAGAGGATGATCTTTTCGTGCTGACCGGTGACAGCGTGGATCCGGCGGATGTAATGGTACCTGCGCTGATTCTTCAGGTACAGATGACCTATCTGTGCAGAGAGGACTGCAAGGGCCTGTGTCCGCACTGTGGCGCCGACCGCAATGAGGTCGATTGCGATTGCGAAAGCAAGCAGATCGATTCGCGTTTTGCCGCGCTGCGCGCTCTGCTCGATTCCAACGAGAACGAGCACAACTGAAGTTCGTGAATAAAAAATAAAGAAGATAGAGTAGGAGGTGTATCCACCATGGCAGTACCGAAGAGAAAGGTATCGAAAGCCCGTCGTGACAAGCGTCGTAACTCTCATTGGAAGCTCTCTCTGCCCGGCATGACCAAGTGCCCGCACTGCGGCGAGATGAAGCTGGCTCACAGAATGTGCAAGGCTTGCGGTTATTACAATGGCCGTGAGGTTGTCGCCGTTAAGGAAGCGTAAGGCGAAAACAGAACAGAAGATGGAGAAGGCGGCAACGACTTCTCCATTTTTTTATGAAGAAAACAGAAGGAGGGCGCAAAGTGGCATCTTTGATCGTCAGCGTGGACGCAGGCAGTCCGGCGGAGCGCGCCGGGCTGAAAGCAGGCGAAACCCTGCTGCAAATTGACGGCACCGCGATCCGCGATGTGTTGGATTATAAATTTTATAGCTATGACGCTGCACTCACCTTGCAGGTGATGGAAGCGGACGGAAAAACACTGCGCGAGGTGCGCGTGCGTAAGCGCGAGGGCGAGCCGCTTGGCCTGAATTTTGAGCATTACCTGATGGATGGGATGAAGCAGTGTTCCAACAAGTGCGTGTTCTGCTTCATCGACCAGCTGCCGCGCGGCATGCGGAAAACGCTTTATGTCAAGGACGATGATGCGCGCATGTCCTTCCTGATGGGCAATTATATTTCGATGACCAATTTGTCCGAGGCAGATGTGGATCGCATTCTGCGCATGCACATATCGCCGGTCAATATTTCGGTGCAGACGACCAATCCGGAGCTTCGCGTGAAGATGCTGCGCAATCCGCGTGCGGGTGATGCCCTGAAAATCATGGATCGCTTTGCAGAGGGCGGCATCACTATGAACTGCCAACTCGTGGTGTGTAAGGGCCTTAACGACGGCGAGGAACTGCGCCGTTCGCTGCACGACCTCAAGGCGTTGTACCCTGCGGTGAACACGATCTCGGTTGTGCCGTTCGGCATGACGCGCCACCGTGAGGGGTTGTATCCGCTTGAGCCGACCGATAAGGCGGCTGCCGAAGCGATTCTGGACATCGTCGAGCCGTTTGCGGACGAGTGCCTGCGCGAGCTCGGTACGCGATTGGTCTGGTGCGGGGATGAACTGTATCTGAAAGCGGAACGTCTGCTGCCGGATACCGAGTATTATGAGGACTTTACCCAGTTTGAAAACGGCATTGGCATGCTGCCTCTGTTCATGGAGGAGTTCCGGCTGGCGCTGCCCGATTATGAGGGCCGCACAGCGCGTCCGTTTACCATTGCCACCGGCGCGGCAGCAGCACCGTCTATGGCGGTTCTGCTTGACGAAGCGGCTGCAAAATGCGATAATTTGAATGGAAAAGTTGTGGAAATCCGCAATGACTTTTTTGGACACCGTGTTTCGGTTGCGGGATTGATTACCGGACAGGATTTGATCGCGCAGCTCAAAGGCCGTGAGCTGGGTGAGCGCGTACTGATCTCTGCCAACATGCTGCGCGACGGCGGCGATGTATTCCTCGACGATTACACCCCGCAGCAGGTCGCGGAAGCGATTGGTGTGCCGCTGGTGCCGGTCGAGATCGACGGCGCAGACCTGCTCGCCAAAATTTTTGAAGACTAACACCCCCAGAGTAAAGAGGAGGGAATCGATATGCCAAAACCGATTGTAGCGATCGTGGGCCGACCCAACGTCGGCAAGAGCCAGCTGTTCAACCGTCTGGCAGGCAAGCGCCTGTCGATCGTGGAGGATACGCCCGGCGTGACGCGCGACCGTTTGTACGCGGAAAGCGACTGGCGCGGCCGTGATTTTACGATCATTGACACCGGCGGTATCGAGCCGAATAACGATAACGAGATTTTGCAGTTTATGCGTTTTCAGGCCGAAACGGCAATCTCGCACGCGGATGTGATTATCTTTATCACCGATCTGCGCACCGGTATCACCGCAGCCGATCAGGACGTGGCGGCTATGCTGCTGCGCTCGGGCAAGCCGATCGTGCTGGCGGTCAACAAGTGTGACAAGCCCGGTCAGCCCGAGCCGGAGTTCTATGAATTTTATAACCTCGGCCTTGGTGAGCCGTATGGCATTTCTGCGCTGCATGGTTACGGCATGGGTGAGCTGCTGGACGCAGCTTACGAGCATTTTCCGCCTGCGGACGAGGATGGCGAGGACGAGGAACGCATCCGCGTGGCTCTCATCGGCAAGCCGAACGTCGGCAAATCCAGCCTGCTCAACCGCGTGCTGGGAGAGGAGCGCGTGATTGTGTCCAACATGGCGGGCACAACGCGCGACAGCGTGGATGCCGACGTGGACAATGCGCACGGCAAGTTCACCTTTATTGATACGGCAGGCATCCGCAAAAAGAGCAAAGTGGATGAAAAAATCGAGAAATATTCGGTTATGCGCTCTTTGCTTGCGGTGGAGCGTGCGGATGTGTGCGTCATTATGATCGACGCGACCGAGGGCGTGACCGAGCAGGACACCAAGGTTGCGGGCGAGGCACATAATGCGGGCAAGGCGTGCATTATCGTCGTCAATAAGTGGGATCTGGTCGAAAAAGACGGTTCGACTATGAAAGAATATACCCTCCGCGTGCGTGAGGGACTGGCCTATATGCCGTATGCGCCCGTGCTGTTTATTTCGGCGCAGACCGGTCAGCGTGTGGACAAGCTGTTCGGTTTGATCCACGAGGTATATGAACAGAACCACATGCGTATCCCGACAGGCCGACTCAACTCGATTCTGGCCGAGGCGACCGCACGCGTGCAGCCGCCGACCGACAAGGGACGCCGGCTCCGCATTTTCTATATGACGCAGGCATCTACCTGCCCGCCGACCTTCGTTTGCTTCTGCAACGATGCACGGCTGTTCCATTTTTCCTATCAGCGCTATCTGGAAAACCAGATCCGCGAGGTGTTCGGTCTGACCGGCACGCCGGTGCGCATGGTCATCCGGGAACGCAGCGAGAAAAAGGAACGATAAACGCGGCTGATATTTCTGAAACTGGGGGAAAACCATATGACACTTACGCATTTTGCCATTATCGCGGTGTGCGCTTATCTGCTCGGCTCGCTGAGCTTCGCAATCATTGTCAGTAAGGTCACGCTGGGAAAGGATATCCGTGAATACGGCAGCGGCAACGCGGGACTGACTAACTCCTACCGCACGATGGGCGCGGGCAAAACGCTGTTTGTGCTGCTGGGCGATATTGCCAAGGGCGCGGCGGCAGTCTCGATCGGCGCGCTGCTGGCGGGTCCGGTCGGCAAGCTGGTAGCTGGCATCTTTGTCATCTTGGGGCATATGTTCCCGCTGTATTTCGGCTTCCGCGGCGGTAAAGGCGTGCTGGTTGGCGCGGTGATGCTGCTGTTATTCGATTGGCGCATTTTCCTGATTGCATTTGTGCTGTTTTTTGTGGCCGTGGCGCTGACGCGTTGGATTTCGCTCGGCTCGATTCTGGGTGCAATCAGCTTTCCAATCACCACACTGGTGTTTTATAACGACCCGGTATTGACTGCAATGGCGTTTGGCATGGCGGTGGCAGTGATTTTCATGCATCGCTCGAATATCGCCCGCATTTTGCGCGGTGAAGAAAACAAGTTTTTCTTCAAGACCAAGAAAACTATTGAACAATCCGACCGTAACGGAGAGGAGAACAAAAAATGAAGGTTTTTGTACTGGGAACTGGCGGCTGGGGCATTGCGCTGGCGATGCTGCTGCACGACAACGGCCATGAAGTGACCTCGTGGACGTATTTGCAGGAAGAGTGCGATTTGCTGCTGCGTGAGCGCGGCAATGAAAAGCTGCTGCCGGGGGTTAAGATTCCAGAGGGGATTACTATTACCACCGATATGGCGGGCGCGGCAAAGGCGGACTTGATCGTGATGGCGGTGCCATCGTTTGCGGTTGCGTCTACGGCGGAAAAGCTTGCGGCTATCGTGCCGGCCGGTACGGTGATCGTCAACGTCGGTAAGGGACTGGACGCAAAAAACGGCTATTGCCGCTTTTCGCAGACCATCGACCGCATCATGCACGGCAACAACCCTGTCGTTGCGTTGACTGGCCCGACGCACGCGGAGGAGGTTGCGCGTCGTGTGCCGACCGCGATCGTTGCGGCGTCGGAAAGCCGTGCTGCGGCAGAACTGACACAGGCGGCTTTTATGAACGAAAGCTATTTCCGCGTTTATACCTCTGCGGATATCATCGGTTGTGAACTGGGTGGCGCGTTTAAGAATATCATTGCGCTGGGCGCGGGCATCGCGGACGGCCTTGGCATGGGCGATAACTCTAAAGCTGCCTTTATGACCCGTGGTTTGACCGAGATTGCGCGTCTGGGCGTTCAGCTGGGCGCACGACAGGAAACATTTGCAGGCTTATCAGGCGTTGGTGATCTGATCGTGACCTGCTGCTCCATGCATTCACGCAACCGCCGCGCAGGCATCCTGATCGGGCAGGGCAAAAGTGTGCAGGAGGCAATGGACGAGGTTGGCGCAACGGTCGAGGGCTACTATGCGACCGAGGCGGGCTATCATCTGGCAAAGCAGCAGGGCGTTTCCATGCCGATCACTGAGGCGATGTATGAGGTGCTGTATAACGGACTGCCTGCCACGGAGGCGAGCCGCTTGCTGCTGGGTCGCCCGCGGCGCGGTGAGCATGAGGAAGTTTGGGTACGCTAAAACTTAATAGGTAAACTGCATAAAAAATTTCTGGTAAGATCGTTTCCTACTGTTCAGATATGTCTTTACATTTTTGTGTCTTTCCGCTATAATGCTTTATACAGTCTTGAAAAAATAAGGTAAGGAGAGACACAGTATGAAGAAGAATATGACCAAGCGTTTGTTGGCGGCATTGCTCGCAGCGGCCATGGCATTGTCCCTGGCGGCCTGCGGCGGCGGAAACGATGCGGCTAACAGCGGTGGCGAGACCGGCGAAAATGGTGAAGCGGCATCTACTGCCCTGACCGAGGAGGAGTACCAGCAGGCGGTTGAGGATCTGAGCACGGAGATGAGCGAGATCCAGAGCAATGCAAGCGCGGTTGCAACCGATCCGGAAGCGGCCAAGGAAGCACTCGAGGCGATGAAGACCTCTCTGAATGATTTCATTGCCATCACTCCGCCGGAAGCATATGCGGATGCACATGAAAAGCTTCAGTCCGGCTGCCAGTCTCTGATCGAGTTTATTGATACCGTTGCTGCAATGACGGAAGAGACCGATCAGACCAAGCTGTCCGAGCTGACCACGCAGATGGGTGAGCAGCTGGAAGCGGCTATGACCGATATGGCGGAAGGTGCAAGCCTGCTGCAGTCGGCAAGCGCATCGTAACATTCATTTTATAGCAGATCAAAAAAGGCACCCTTCGGGGTGCCTTTGATTTGCACTTTGCGTCTGTATTTGGTATAATACTTGCGAACAAGAAACAATACTGCTG
>NZ_CAWVCU010000060.1:0-11335 GCF_963927765.1 uncultured Agathobaculum sp.
CAGCAATTCATCCGTTTTTGCCGCCGACAACGTCGGCAGTCCCGATGTATTCACCCCGCAAATCTCTACTTTGGTTTGCATGGAAAAAGTCCCTCCCGTCCTGCACATCCGATGTGCGTCTATCAGGATTTTCCCCTGCGGACGGACCGAATATACCGACGAAATATTTTGCCGAACGCCATGCTTCGACACACTTTTTCCTGTTTATGTGCTTTATAGCGTATCTTACAGCAAATGATAATGCGGGATGATATCCTCAAACGTGCCATCCTTCATGCGGAAGCCGCCCGGAATCACGCCCAACTGCTGAAAGCCCAGCTTTTTGTACAGCCGCAGCGCAGGCTCATTGCTTTTGACCACGGCATTAAACTGCAAAATGCCAAATCCCAGTTCCTTCGCCTTACTCATACAGTGCAGCACCAGTTTTTCTCCGATATGCTGCCCGCGCAGACTTCCTTTGACCGCATAGCTTGCGTTGCAGATATGCCCGCATCGACCGACGTTGTTCGGATGCAGGATATACAATCCGACGATTTCGTCGTTTTCCGCATCATACGCGATGCCGGTAAACGACTGCGCAGAAAAGAATGCATGGCCGCTTTGCACATCCAGCAGCTCGGTTTGCGGAAACGCAACGCCGTCCTCTACCACTTCATTCCAAACCGCAGCCGCCTCTCCGGCATCCTGCTGCGCATACTGTCTGATTTCCACCTGCATGACACACACGCTCCCACTCATTTTTGCGGTACTATTGTACCGCATTTTATCCGTGCATGCAAGCGCCCCCGCCTATGCAAAGTTTTTCAGAATGTCTTTGCGCATGCGTGCAATGATCCGCTTTTCCAATCTGGATATGTAGCTCTGCGAAATGCCCAGCAACTCCGCCACCTCCTTCTGCGTCATGGACTCCGGAAGTCCCAGTCCAAAGCGTAGCGAAATGATCTGCCGCTCGCGCGCGGGCAGCCGTTCCAGCGCGTGATGCACCAGCATGCGATCGACATCGTCCTCGATTGGCCGCATGACGCTGTCCGGCTCCGTGCCGAGGATATCGCTGAGCAGTAGCTCATTTCCGTCCCAATCCGAGGATAGCGGCTCGTCAAACGAGACCTCAGTGCGCCGTCCCGCCAGCTTGCGCAGATGCATCAGGATTTCGTTTTCAATACAGCGCGAAGCATAGGTCGCCAGCTTTACATTTTTGTCGCTGCGATAGGTGCCAACCGCTTTGATCAATCCAATCGTTCCGATCGAGATCAAATCCTCCGTGCTCACCGCCGCGGACTCAAATTTGCGTGCGAGAAACACCACCAGCCGCAGGTTATGCTCAATCAGCTTGTTGCGTGCCTGCTCATCCCCCGCCTGACAGGCCTCAACCGTTGCCTGCTCTTCCTCCGGTGAGAGCGGCGGCGGCAGCACCTCACTGCCGCCGATATAATAAACCGAGCGCCGTTTCCACAGCCGCGCAAACAACCGCATGATCCATTTCAGTACCATATGTATTCTTCCTTTCAAACCCCAATCAGCCCATCATACGCTCCCTGACCAATGCTGTCCGGTCCGATGGCGCAAACACAGTCGAGCGCCGTGCCATCTGCACGCTGTACCTTATCCGGTCGGAAATACAGCAGCAGCCCACTATCCACCCCGACCGCCCGGTACGGCAGCAGCCCGAACCGACTCGCGGTTTCCGGCGGCAGCGCACCCAGACAAGCAGCAGCATCCTTTTTGCCCATGCACGCATCACGGATTTCCTTCCCCAGCAGGCAATCCACAGCCTCGCGTCCCAGCACCAGCACCGGACGACCGGATATCGGCTCGACCAGACCGTTTCCCGTGTCGTGCAGCAGGCGCACCTCGCGTTCCCGTCCGTCAAAGCAGATGGTCAGCCGTTCCACCTCGCGGCGCAGCGGACCGTGCAGCGCATCCCCGCGCAGCAAAATCCCGCTGAATGCGTAACCCGCCGCTGCGGCAAGCAGCAGAAACCGAAACGGTACAGCAATGTAATATCCTGCGCCAAACAGCAGCGTGCGGCCTGTTACTGCACCCAGCGCCATCGCCAATCCCACAAAGGATGCCGCGACGACAAAATACAGTGCGCACACCCGTCCGAAGGCCGGCTTTCCGCCAAACGCAACAGCACACAGCCCAACACCCACAACTACGCGCAGCGGCAGCGCCGCCAACAGCGGCACCACCGCCGCCAGCACCGCATATCCGCCGCCCAACACCGATGCCAGCAGCAGCCGAACACGTCCGACACGCACACCGCCCAGCGCCGCCGCCGCGAACAGGCTCACGCCATCCATCAGCACATTGACCGCGAACAGCACATCCAGATATACAACCATAGACCACCTCCGCCGTCCTTCATCTTATCACAGTATGCGCACAATATTTGCCGAATGCGCACCGCGCAAAGGGCACAAAAAAGCCGCACACCGGCTTCGTCCGGTGTGCGGCTTGCACAAACAAGCAGTATTTAGTTCTTGAGGCTCTGGATCGGGGCCGGAATGCGGCCGCCTCGATGGATAAACTTTGCGGGGGAACCGGTTGCAATCGGCATAATGGGAGCCGAACCCAGCAGACCGCCGAATTCGACCATATCGCCCACCTTCTTGCCAATGGCAGGAATAACACGCACAGCGGTCGTCTTGGAGTTGACCACGCCGATAGCGATTTCGTCCGCGATCAGGCCGGAGATTACTTCCGCTGAGGTGTCGCCCGGCACCGCAACCATGTCGATACCGACCGAGCAGACGGCCGTCATCGCTTCGAGCTTCTCGAGCGTGAGCGCACCCGAAGCCGCCGCCGCGATCATGCCCTCGTCCTCGGAAACCGGGATGAACGCACCAGACAGACCACCGACCGACGAGGATGCCATGACGCCACCCTTCTTGACCGCGTCGTTGAGCATAGCGAGAATTGCAGTCGTGCCGCAGCTGCCGCAGACCTCCAGACCGACTTCCTCCAGAATGCGCGCGACCGAGTCACCGATTGCCGGCGTCGGCGCAAGCGACAGGTCAACAATACCGAACGGCACGCCCAGACGCTCGCTTGCGATTGCGCCAACGAGCTGGCCCATACGAGTGATCTTGAACGCGGTCTTTTTGATGACCTCAGCCACCTCATTGATCGGGCAATCGCCCGCACGACGGATGGCAGACTGCACCACGCCCGGACCGGAAACGCCGACGTTGATGACGGTCTCCGGCTCCCCGATGCCGTGGAACGCGCCCGCCATGAACGGGTTATCATCGACTGCATTGGCAAATACAACGAGCTTGGAGCAGCCCATCGAATCATTGTCCTTCGTCAGTTCTGCTGTCTGCTTGATGATACGCCCCATCAGGCCGATGGCATCCAGATTGACACCCGCCTTGGTGGACGCAACATTGACCGAGGAGCAAACCAGATTGGTCTCTGCCAGTGCCTCGGGAATGGAATTGATCAGGATTTCGTCACCCTTGGCAAAGCCCTTCTGCACCAGTGCAGAAAAGCCGCCAACGAAATTGACGCCGGTTGCACTTGCCGCACGGTCTAGCGCCTTGGCAAGCGGCACATAGCTGTTTGCATTGGTCACCGCACCAATCATGGCGATTGGCGTGACAGAAATACGCTTATTGATGATCGGGATACCGAGCTCGCGCTCGATCTGTTCGCCGGTCGAAACCAGCTTTTCCGCGCGGCGGGTGACCTTGTCATAGACCTTGTCGGCAAGCACGTTGATATCGTCGCTCGCCAGATCGCGCAGCGAAATGCCCATGGTGATCGTGCGAATATCGAGGTGCTCCTCCTCGATCATTTTGATGGTTTCCAGAATGTCCTTGGTGTTGATCATTGACATAGCCGGCACCTCAAATCTTGTGCATGGCGTCGAAGATATCCTCGTGCATGGTGTGGATCTTCATGCCGAGCGCTTCACCGTCCTTGTCCAGCAGGTCAGCCAGCTGGGTAAAGTCCACCGTGCACTTGTCGATATTGACCAGCATGACCATGGCGAACATATCCTCCATGACGTTCTGCGAAATATCAACGATATTGACCCCATGCTGATAAAGCGTCTCCGAGATCTTAGCAATGATGCCGGTACGGTCCTTGCCGACCACCGTGATAACTGCGCGCATATTTTCTCCTCCGATTTATATATATTTTTGGAATAACAAAAATCAGCCGGTATTTTATTGGAACACCGGCAGCGCGGGCGACTCCATTTGCTCCTGCCCCGCTTCAACGATGGTATTGATAATGCTGTTGGACACCAGAAAGCCCTTTTCCGTCAGATACCAACGTGTACCCTGATGCGCAACCAATTCGTTGCCCATCAGACTGCGGAAGGCTTCTTCATAGGGTGTCGAATCAACATTGTAGCGTTTTTCCAGATCAATGAAGTCCACGCCTTCCGCTGTGCGCAGGCGCACCATCAGATATTCGCCCTGCCGCTGGAAGGTCGGCACCTCGTCCTCATCCCGCAGGATATCCTCACCGTTTATGTATGCCTTGATATCCCTTGCAAACTCGAACCGGCGGCCGTTTATAAATGAGTGCGCTCCCGGGCCGAGACCCAGATACTCGGACAGATCCCAGTACTTAGAATTATGCCGCGAACGAAAACCCGGCTTTGCAAAATTCGAAATCTCATAATGCTCAAACCCGTTCTTGCGCAGCAGCTCGCACATGGCAAGGTAGGTATCCGCCTGCGCGTCGTCATCCGGCAAGACGGGATTTTCCCGCCCCATCGGGGTGGCTGGCTCGAGCTTCAGGCCGTAACACGACAAATGCTTCGGCCCGAGCGCCAGACACTGCTCGACCGAGTCGAGGAATTTTTCCTGCGTCTGGCCCGGCAGACCGTACATCAGATCAAGGCTGATGTTGTCAAAGCCCTTTTCGCGCGCCAGATCGACCGCAGCCTTAGCCTCCGCAAACGAATGAATACGGCCGATGCGTTTCAGCTCGTCCTCCTGCGCGGACTGCACCCCAAAGGACAGGCGGTTGACGCCCTGCTTCTTCATCATTTCGAGCACTTTTTTGTCCGTGCTTTCCGGATTGCACTCGACCGTGATCTCCGCGTCATCTGCAAGCGGGAACTTATTCCGCACCTCCTGCAAGATACGACCGAGATATTTCGGCCCCAAGCAGGTCGGCGTGCCGCCGCCGATATAGACAGTGTCCACCGTATAGCCGCTGCACGTCCTGCCATATTCGCGGATATGCATCAGCAGCGCCGAAACATAATTTTTCATCAGATCCGTCTCGGTCACCGAGTAAAAGTCACAATAGGCGCACTTTTTTACACAGAACGGAATATGCAGATACAGCCCAAGCGGCCGATTGTTATAACTGAATTTACTCATGATTCCTCATCCAGCTTCAAAACTGCCATGAACGCTTCGGTCGGGATCTGTACCGTGCCGAGCGAACGCATCTTCTTCTTGCCTTCCGTCTGCTTTTCCAGCAACTTCTTCTTACGCGTGATATCGCCGCCGTAGCACTTGGCCAGAACGTCCTTGCGCATCGCCTTGACCGTCTCGCGTGCGATGACCTTGCCGCCGATGGCAGCCTGTACCGGCACCTCGAACAGCTGGCGCGGAATATTTTCCTTGAGCTTTTCGCAGATGCGGCGGGCACGGCCATATGCCTTCTCACGGTGCACGATGAACGACAATGCGTCTACCTGATCGCCGTTGAGCAGCATATCCACCTTGACCAAGTCGCTCGGACGGTAGTCAAGGAATTCATAGTCGAGCGAAGCATAGCCGCGAGTACGCGCCTTGAGCGCGTCAAAAAAGTCGTAAATAATCTCGTTGATCGGCATTTCATAGTGCAGTTCCACCAGATTGGCGTCCAGATACTGCATATCCTTGAACACGCCGCGCCGCTCCTGACACATCGGCATGATGTTGCCGACATATTCCTGCGGGGTCATAATGGTTGCCTTGACAAACGGCTCACGCGCCTCGTCAATGACTGCCGGATCGGGATAGTCGTGCGGGTTATCGCACTGAACAATCGTGCCGTCAGTCTTGACGATCTCATACACCACGCTCGGCAGCGTCGTGACCAGATCAAGGTCGAACTCGCGCTCAAGGCGCTCCTGAATGACCTCCATGTGCAGCATGCCAAGGAAACCGCAGCGGAAGCCAAAGCCCAGTGCCACTGAGCTTTCCGGTTCAAACGACAGCGCCGCGTCATTGAGCTGCAATTTCTTCAGCGCATCACGCAGATCGGGGTATTTGGAACCATCCTCGGTGTAGATACCGCAGAACACCATCGGCCGCGCGGGACGATAGCCCGGCAGGGCTTCCGCCGTCGGGCGGTCGGCCTCGGTAACCGTATCGCCTACGCGGGTATCGGACACGGTCTTGATGGACGCGGTGAAGTAACCAACCTCACCTGCACACAGCTCCTGCTGCGGGGACAGGCCAAGCGGCAGCAGATGACCACATTCGAGCACCTGAAACACCGCGCCGGTCGCCATCATTTTGACCTTCATGCCCGGACGGATCGTGCCGTCCATCAAGCGCATATAAACGATAACGCCCTTATAGGGGTCATACTGGCTGTCAAAAATCAGCGCGCGCAGCGGCGCATCCGGGTCGCCCGTCGGCGCAGGGATGTCGGACACGATGCGCTCGAGCACCGCATGGATGTTAAGATTCATTTTCGCGGAGATTTCCGGGCTGTCCTCCGCCGGAATGCCGATGATATCCTCGATCTCCTTTTTGACACGCGGCGCGTCTGCTGCAGGCAGGTCGATCTTGTTGATAACCGGCACTACCTCAAGCCCTGCGTCGATCGCCAAATAGGTGTTGCCCAGCGTCTGCGCCTCAATGCCCTGCGCCGCATCCACGACCAACAGCGCACCCTCGCACGCAGCCAGCGAGCGGGATACCTCATAGTTGAAGTCCACATGGCCCGGCGTGTCAATCAGGTTCATCTCATAGGTTTTGCCGTCGTCCGCCTCATATTCCATGCGCACCGCACGCGCCTTGATCGTGATGCCGCGTTCGCGCTCCAGATCCATATTGTCGAGTAACTGTTCCTCCATCTCGCGCTGGGACACTGCCTTGCACTGTTCCAGCAGGCGGTCAGCCAGCGTGGACTTGCCGTGGTCGATATGCGCAATAATGGAGAAATTACGAATTTGCTCGCGATTTTTCACCCCGAAAGCTCCTTATCTGTTCCGTAATAGCAATATGGAAATATTATAACACGTTCCCGTCCGTCTCACAAGCGTTCTTTTCCGGTTTACCCTCTCCCCTGCCCTTGTTCTGTTTTTTGCACAAATTTGATTTGGTTTTGCTTCGGATTTGATGCGACTGCGCTATGATTGTATTGTCATTAAGCCATCTTCTTTTCTCTTTTCTTATACTCTTCCCAAATGCGGAGGCGGCCAAGGTCGCCTCTGCATATTTTTTCACAAAGTACTTGCATTCTCCTTCAGACGGGTATATACTGTGTTCAGCAAAGCAGTAGACTGCTGTGCTAAAACCGAATATCAGGATTCTTCAGGGCAGGGTGCAATTCCCTACCGGCGGTACAGCCCGCGAGCGGACGCTTTTTTCGAACGAATGCATGATTCGGTGAAATTCCGAGGCCGACAGTATAGTCTGGATGAAAGAAGAATGTGCGGAAAGTGGATCAACCTCCGTTTCCGTTTATTTGCTGTTCTGAAACGCATGATTGTGTTTCAGATTTTTTATTTTCTGCGTCTATACGCCCCGAAGCATCTGCTTTCGGGGCGTTTTTTATCTCACAGCCTTAGAAATGCTGTTCTGGCGAGGTGATCCGGTTGCAAAACCAAAAAGAAATTTACATGCGCCGCGCGCTTGAACTAGCCGCACGCGGTGCAGGACATGTCAGCCCCAATCCGATGGTCGGCTGCGTGATCGTCAAAGACGGACGCATCATCGGCGAGGGCTGGCACGAATACTGCGGCGGCCTGCATGCCGAGCGAAATGCACTGAAAAGCTGCACCGAAAACCCGGCGGGCGCAGATTTATACGTCACACTCGAGCCGTGCTGCCACTGGGGGCGTACCCCGCCCTGCACGGATGCCATTATCGAACACCACATCGGGCGCGTGTTCGTCGGCTGTCTGGATGCAAACCCGCTGGTCGCTGGCAAGGGCGCGGAAATTTTACGGAGCGCGGGCATCCCGGTCGAGACTGGCATTTGCGAGGACGAATGCCGTCAGCTCAACGCAGTGTTTTTTCACTACATCACAAATAAGACACCCTACGTCGTGCTCAAATATGCCATGACGCTGGACGGCAAGATTACCACCGCGTCCGGAGACAGCCGCTGGGTGACGAGTGAAGCCGCCCGCCGTCATGTGCACGAAACACGCGCTCACCTGTCCGGCATCATGGTCGGCGTGGGTACTGTGCTGGCCGACGATCCGCTGCTCACCTGCCGTATTGAAGGCGGACGCAACCCGTACCGCATCATCTGCGACAGCCACGCGCGCACACCTCTGGACTGTCAGCTCATCCGCACCGCGCGGGAAATCGATACCGTCATCGCCGTGACCGAATGGAATGAGCACGCCGCGGCACTCAAAAAAGCGGGCGCGCATCTGGTATTGTGCCAAGCACAAAACGGCAAGGTGAACCTAAACGATCTGATGCATCAACTTGGCGCACATGGACTGGACAGTATTCTGCTCGAAGGCGGAGCGGAACTGGCATTCGCGGCACTTGAAACAGGCATTGTACACAAGGTGCAGGCGTACATCGCACCCAAGCTGATCGGCGGCAGCACCGCTAAAACACCGCTCGGCGGCGTGGGCTTTACCCGCATGGCAGATGCGGCAGCGTTGAAAAATGTTACTGTTAC
This sequence comes from uncultured Agathobaculum sp., assembly GCF_963927765.1. Taxonomy (NCBI): domain Bacteria; kingdom Bacillati; phylum Bacillota; class Clostridia; order Eubacteriales; family Butyricicoccaceae; genus Agathobaculum; species uncultured Agathobaculum sp. The sequence continues at coordinate 8,833 of NZ_CAWVCU010000060.1, forward strand.
GCCACTGGGCGAGGATTTTCTCATCGAGGGGGTGCTGTGAAATGTTTACCGGCATCATTGAAGAGATCGGCACCGTGCGCCGCATCGAACGCGGCGCGGCGGGTGCACGGCTGACGATCGGCGCGAAAACCGTGCTGGAAGGCACCAAACTCGGCGACAGCATTGCAACCAACGGTGTATGTCTGACCGTTGTTTCCATGACAGCAGACAGTTTCTCGGCCGACGTCATGGCGGAATCGCTGCGGCGCTCGAGTTTGGGCGCACTGCAAAGCGGCTCTCCGGTCAACCTCGAGCGCGCCATGCCTGCAAACGGCCGATTCGGCGGTCATATTGTTTCCGGTCACATCGACGGCACAGGCACAGTTTCATCCCAAAAGCGCGAGGACAACGCGGTCTGGGTGACCGTGCGCACCCCTGCTTCCCTGCTGCGGTACATCGTGGAGAAAGGCTCGATCGCCATTGACGGCGTCAGCCTAACGGTCGCGGCGGTGGACGAAACCAGCTTTGCCGTTTCGATCATCCCGCACACGGGTGCGCAGACCATCCTGCTCGGCAAAAAGCCGGGCGAGACAGTCAATCTGGAATGCGACGTAATCGGAAAATATGTTGAAAAGCTGCTTACACCGTATGCAGCTGTTGAAAAGCCAGCCGCAAGCGGCATCACCATGGAATTTTTAGCCCAAAACGGGTTTTAAGCATCAAGGAGGACGATCCATATGGAACAGCAATACTGCACGGTCGAAGAGGCGCTGGAGGAGCTGCGCGCCGGCCACATCATCGTTACAATCGACGACCCCGACCGTGAAAACGAAGGCGATATGATTTGCGCCGCCCAGTTCGCCACGACTGAAAATGTCAACTTTATGGCAGTCCACGCCAAGGGGCTGATTTGCACGCCGATGAGCGAAGCGGTCGCCCAGCAGCTCGGCCTTGAGCAGATGGTCAAGGTCAACACCGACAACCATCAGACCGCATTCACGGTGTCGGTCGACCACGTCAATACCACCACCGGCATTTCTGCCGAGGAGCGCGGCTACACCTGCCGCATGTGCGCTGACCCGAACACCAAGCCCACCGATCTGCGCCGCCCCGGCCATGTGTTCCCGCTGATTGCACGCCGCGGCGGCGTGCTCACCCGCAACGGTCACACCGAGGCGACCGTTGACCTGTGCCGCCTAGCCGGACTGGAAGAGTGTGGTCTGTGCTGCGAGATCATGCGCGACGACGGCACGATGATGCGCACGACCGAGCTGCTCGAACACGCCAAAGAGTGGGGCCTAAAAGCGATCACGATCAAAGATTTACAGGACTACTGCCGCCGCCATGACAAACACGTTGTGCGCGAGGCATGCGCCAAGCTGCCCACCCGCTTTGGTGAATTCCAAATCTACGGCTACATCAACGACCTGACTGGCGAACATCATGTCGCACTGGTCAAAGGCGATATTGGAGACGGCAAAAACCTGCTGTGCCGCGTACATTCCGAATGTCTGACCGGCGACGTATTCGGTTCGCGCCGCTGCGACTGCGGCCAGCAGCTCGCAGCCGCCATGCAGCAGATCGAGCGTGAAGGCCGCGGCGTGCTGCTTTACATGCGGCAGGAAGGCCGCGGTATTGGTCTGATTAACAAGCTCAAAGCATATGAGTTGCAGGAACAAGGCTTGGATACGGTTGAAGCCAACGTCAAGCTGGGCTTTGCCCCCGACCTTCGCGAATACTGGATCGGCGCACAGATTTTGCAGGACCTCGGCGCAAAGGAGCTGCGCCTTTTGACCAATAATCCGGAAAAAATTTATGGTTTGGACGGCTTCGGTGTGGAAATCGTCGAGCGCGTTCCGATCGAGATCGCGCCGCAGGAGGATGATGCCTTTTATCTGCGCACCAAGCAGATCAAAATGGGCCATCTGTTCAAGCATGTACTGTAAACAAATCTATCAACATGGGAGGAACATAAAATGAAAGTACTCGAAGGAAAACTGGTTGCCGGTCAGGGGAAATTTGCCATCGTTGCGTCGCGCTTTAATGAGTTCATCGTTTCCAAGCTGATCTCGGGTGCAGAGGACACACTCGTGCGCCACGGTGTCGACACGGACGATATCACGCTCGTCTGGGTGCCGGGCGCGTTTGAGATCCCGCTTGCAGCGCTCAAGCTCGCGCAGTCGGGCAAGTATTGCGCCGTTCTCTGCCTCGGTGCGGTGATCCGCGGCTCGACCTCGCACTATGACTATGTCTGCAATGAGGTTTCCAAGGGCGTGGCGCAGGTCAACCTGCAAACCGGCGTTCCGACTACGTTCGGCGTGCTGACCACGGAGAACATTGAACAGGCCATCGAGCGCGCCGGCACCAAGGCTGGCAACAAGGGTGCGGATGCTGCCCTTGCTGCGCTTGAGCTTGCCAATTTGATGCCGCAGCTTTAAGGACCTGTTGACCAAAAGAAATCTGGGCTGAAAGTTGATATTTTCAGCCCAGATTTTTAGCATATATGATGTAAAAAGGATAGCCT
>NZ_CAWVCU010000061.1:0-12867 GCF_963927765.1 uncultured Agathobaculum sp.
CGCCGCGAGGCACATGAAAAAGAGCAAAATAAAAAGTAAACATAGAAAAAACGGGATAAATTCTATCATTATGACGGAGGCTTACCAATGATTTCTCACGGAAAAAATATCAAAATTTTCTCCGGCAACTCTCACCCCGCACTGGCAATGCAGATTGCGTCCGCGCTCGGCCTGTCGATCGGTAAAGCGGCGATTTCCACCTTCGCGGACGGCGAAATCTCGGTTTCCATTTCCGAGTCCGTGCGCGGTTCGGACGTGTTTCTGGTACAGTCCACCTGCGGCCCGGTCAACAACAACCTGATGGAGCTGCTCATCATGATCGACTCCTGCAAGCGTGCGTCTGCCGGCCGCATCACGGCGGTTATCCCTTATTTCGGCTATGCGCGTCAGGACCGCAAGAGCAAGGCGCGCGACCCGATCTCGGCAAAGCTGGTTGCCAACCTCATCACCGCAGCAGGCGCAGACCGTGTGCTGACCATGGACCTGCATGCGGCGCAGATTCAGGGCTTTTTCGACATCCCGGTGGACAACATGCTCGGCTCTTCTGTGCTGATCCCGTATATCGCGGGCAAGTTCGGCGTGGGCACGGATGATACGGTTATCGTCTCTCCTGACCTTGGCTCGGTTACCCGTGCGCGTAAGTTCACCGAGAAGCTGGACATGCCGCTTGCCATCATCGACAAGCGCCGTCCGAAGGCGAATGTATCCGAGGTTATGAACATCATCGGTAACGTCGAGGGCAAAAAGTGCATCCTCGTGGACGACCTGATCGACACGGCGGGCACGCTGGTGCACGCAGCGGACGCGCTGGTCGAAAAGGGCGGCGCAACGGAGGTATATGCTTGCGCGACCCACGGCGTGCTGTCCGGTCCGGCGATCGAGCGTATCGAGAACAGCCCGATCAAGGAGCTGGCGATTCTGGATACCATCCCGCTGCCGAGCGAAAAGAAGCTGGACAAGATCAAGCTGCTGTCGGTAGCGCCGGTGCTCACGGAAGCCATCGCACGCATCTACGAAGAAGTTTCGGTTTCGACTCTGTTCGACTGAAACGGATGATTTGACAATTTGGGGGCGGACAACAGATGTTTGTCCGCCCCTTTGCTCTATCCGGCGGCGCTGCCGGACGGGGGAAAATCAAAGAAAAGCGAGGAACAGGAATGAAACTTCTCACGGTAGGCGATGTGGTCGGCGAGGCCGGCATCGACACCCTGCATGCGCTGTTGCGCCGCGTCAAACGCGCGCACAGCGTGGATTTTGTAATCGTCAATGGCGAAAACGCTGCTGGGCGCGGCATCACGCCCAAACAGGCGGACGATATTTTTGCCGCGGGCGCGGATGTGGTGACGTTGGGTAACCATGCGTTTTCCAAACAGCAGATCGCCGCTTACCTGGACGAACGGCAGGATATCCTGCGCCCGGCTAATCTTGCCCCGCAAAGCCCGGGACAGGGCTGGGGGATTTACGACGGTCCGCAGGGCTTGCGGCTGCTGGTGATGAACCTGATCGGTCGATGCGACATGCATTACGGACCGGATAACCCGTTTCTGTGCGCGGATAAAATTCTGCGTGAGGCAGAAGGCAAATATGACCTTGCGCTGGCGGAAATCCACGCGAATGCGACCAGCGAAAAGCTTGCGATGGGGTATTATCTGGACGGCCGCTGTGCTGCTGTGTGGGGCACGCACACCCATGTCCAGACCGCGGACGAACGCATCAACCCCAAAGGCTCGGGCTATATCACTGATCTGGGCATGACCGGTCCGATCGTGTCCGTGCTGGGCGTGCGGGTGGAGCAGTCGATCGCCATGTTTCGCGGCGATCTGACCGAGTATTTCAAGACCGCGCCGGGCGACTGCGCGCTGTCTGGCGCGGTGTTTGAGCTTGCGCGGGACGGAAAATGTACTTCGGTCACCCGCGTGTGGGAGCGCTGCGCGCAGCTGTAATGACAGAAAATCCATTGGTTGGAAAGGAGGGCGGCGTATGATTGCGATTTTTCTCGCTCCGGTTTATATCCTGCTCAACGTGTATTTGGCGCGCTGGGTGCTGCGCTGGACGGGCGCGTGCCATCGGCTTTGCGGCGCAAAGGCATTCCGCGTGGTGTTCATCGTGGTGTATGCGCTGGTCGCATCAGCGCCGCTGACCGGCTTTTTGATCCAGTCGCCGTATGCGTTACGGAAGTTTTTGCGGCAGGTCGGAAATTACTGGTTCGGCTGGATGCTGTATCTCGTGCTTGCAGTTTTGATCGTCGAAGTGGCACTGTTTGTGATACGCCGCGTGCGTGGCAAGGATTTTGAGCAGATGCAGCAGGTGCGGCGTGTGCAGGGCGGCGTGGCGCTTGCGTTGGTGTGTGCGGTCAGTTTTTACGGCATGGTGCACGCCAAACAGCTGTATGTGACTGAATATGACGTGACGCTGCAAGGCGCGGGCGAGGATATGACGGTCGCACTGCTGGCCGACCTGCATCTAGGCTACAGCACTGAGCCAGCGTATATCGAACGGGCAGTACAGGTGGTCAACGATATGCAGCCCGATCTGGTGGTGATCGCGGGTGACATATTCGATAACGAATATGAGGCGATTCCGCAGCCCGAGCGGATTGCGGCAGCGCTTGCGTCGCTCGACAGTACATATGGAACCTACGCCTGCTGGGGCAACCACGATCTGTCCGAGCCAATCTTGGCGGGTTTTACCTGGGATATAGCCGACGAGAACAAAAACGATCCGCGCATGGCGGAATTTTTGGAGGCAGCAGATGTAACACTATTGGAGGACCGTGCGGTGACACTGGAAAACGGTGTGCAGCTGGTCGGACGGCGTGACCCGTCCCGCAGCAACAAATTGGCGGAGCAGCGGCTCAGCCCAGAGCAGCTGGTCTCGTCGCTCAATCAGGAGCAGCCGATTTTTGTCATTGACCATCAGCCGGAGGAGTTGGAAGCTTTGGCGCAGGCGGGGGTTGATCTCGACCTGTCCGGTCATACGCACGACGGACAGTTATTCCCTGGCAATCTGCTGATGCGTCTGTTATGGGACAATGCTTGCGGCTGCGAGCAGATCGGGGATATGACTTCGGTCGTGACCAGCGGCCTTGGCGTCTGGGGGCCGGATATGCGTGTTGGTACGCGCAGCGAAGTGGTCTGTGTTTCTGTGCATTTTTCGGAATAATGCACGGCGGACAAGCGTCCGTGTGGGAAAAACAGATAAAAGAAGAGGGGGCTTTTGTACATTTTGCAAGAAGTTGTATAATAACTTGCAAAAATGCGAAAATTTGTTGACGGGACACCCTGTTTTGCAGTATGCTATAAATGAACAACAATTGGCCTGATTGCATTTATGGTGATGAGGCCTTGCAGCAGGCACACCGATAGGCGGCTTTGGGAAGGGCGCCGGCGGTGTGAAAGGAGGAAACAAACAGATGAACCCGTTGCTCAACAAATTCACTTTCACGGACGAGCTGAAGGATGTGCTCGAAAACTGTAAAGGCGTGTCGGTTCCGACCAGCAAGGCAGAGCTGTACGATATGGTCTTCGGTCCGGAGCATGCCGATGTGTATGACGTCGTGTTCGACGTGCCAGGTAAGGGCCCGGTCAAGGAAGCGGACGTAACACGATGCAAGAACGGTGCGTCGGTCAACTTCGTGGAGGATTATATGCGCCGCCGCGAGCCGGACTGCATGCGTATTGCAGACGACAAGCCGACCGATAAGAAGCGCTTTGCCGACGTTTACGGCTATCCCTTTACCGACCTGCGCCGCGAGACCATGGACTGGTTCAAGACGCAGGAGCTGATCCTGATGCCCTTTAATTCGGGCGGCAATATTTATGGCTACGGCTCCATGCTGGTCTGCCCCAAGCAGTGCGCGTTTTTCGCGTTTGCGCTGGCGCATCTGCAGGGCTTTGTTAACGCAGAGGAGAGCGAGGGCTACAAGCCGCGCGCGATCGTTTACGTTGCGCCGCCGTTCCGCCACACTCACTTTGAGGGCAAGCAGGTCGTTGTGCACAACCGTCTGGACGACTGCCATGAGGTATTCTCTTACAACCTTTACCCCGGCCCGTCCGCAAAGAAGGGCGTTTACTCGGTGCTGCTGGACATCGGCGAGCAGGAAGGCTGGACGACCTGCCATACGTCCTGCGGTCGTCTGGTAACGCCGTATGAAAACGAAATGGTCATCATGCACGAGGGCGCGTCCGGCGGCGGCAAGAGCGAAATGCTGCAGGACATCGCGCGTGAGCCGGACGGCCGCGTGCTGCTCTCCAAGAACACGGTTACCGGTGAAGAGACCTACCTCAACATGGGTGCAACTTGTGCGATCGAGCCGGTGTGCGACGATATGGCAACCTGCTATCCGCAGTTGCAGAACAAGTCTGGCAAGCTGGTACTGGTTGACGGTGAGGACGGCTGGTTCCTCCGCATGGACGGCGTAACGCACTACGGCTGCGACCCGGTGTACGAGCGCATCTGCACCGAGCCGAAGGAGCCGCTCTGCTTCTTTAACATGGAAGGCCATCCGGGCGCAACGCTGCTTATCTGGGAGCATACGCTCGATTCCAACGGCAAGCGCTGCTCCAATCCGCGTGCGATCGTGCCGCGCTGGGATGTGCCGCACATCGTCAAGGAGCCGGTGGAGGTTGACGTGCGTTCGTTCGGCGTTCGTATGCCCCCCTCGACCCGCGAGAACCCGAACTACGGCATCATGGGCATGATGCACATTATCCCGCCTGCACTGGCATGGCTGTGGCGTCTGGTAGCGCCGCGCGGCTTTAACAACCCCTCGATCGTCACCGGCAACGAGCTTAAGAGCGAGGGCGTTGGCTCGTACTGGCCGTTTGCGACCGGCCAGCGCGTCAAGCAGGCGAACCTGCTGCTCGAGCAGATCATGAACAGCCCGAACACCCGCTATGTGCTTATCCCGAACCAGCACATCGGTGTATACAAGGTCGGCTTTGCGGCTGAATGGATCTCCCGTGAGTATCTGGCACGCCACGGCGGCGCCAAGATTCGCCGCGAGCATCTCGAACCGGCTCGCTGCCCGCTGCTCGGCTACGCGATGAAGGATATGACCATCGACGGTCAGCGCATCCGCTCCAAGTATCTGCGCGTCGATACGCAGGATCGTGTCGGCACGGATGGCTATGACGCAGGCGCGAAGATTCTGACCGACTTCTTCCGCAAGGAGTTGTCGAAGTTTGATACGCCTGAGTTGGATCCGCGCGGCAAGCAGATCATCGACTGCTTCATGAACGGCGGCTCGCTCGAGGATTTTGAAGCGATCACCCCGACCAATCTGTAATCCTTCGATTGAACGGAAACACAAAAAAACCGCTCCCATGGGGAGCGGTTTTTTATTGCATTAGGGGATGGGGATGATATCCTGCACGGTCAAGATGCTGCCCTCGACGGAAAAGCGCACCTCGCAGCCCGCAAACGGGAAACCGTAAACACGGTCCGGCTCATGTTGGTAGCCCGGACGCGGGTCCTGCGCCAGCACAGCAAGCAGCGCATCGCGCCGCCCTGCGGGCAGATGGTCGAGCAGCGCGTCCGTGCAGCATACTTGCAGCACACCGTCACGGTTTTGCAGTGCAAAGCCGCCGGATGCTTCGGGATGCGCGTCGGTGTAGGCTAAATAGGGCTTGATGTCGAAAATCGGCGTGCCGTCCATTAAGTCGGCGCCCGAAACATGTAGCACCGGCCCATCCGGCGTGTGCAGGTCTACTCGGTCGAGCCGCACGGAGGAAAGCCCGATCGCGTTCGGGCGGAAAGGGGAGCGGGTGGCAAATACGCCCATGCGCCGGTTGCCGCCCAGCTTGGGCGGGCGCACGGTGGGTGACCAGCCGTCGCGTACGGCTTCGGAGAACTGCCAGATCAGCCAGAGGTGGGAAAAACCCTCGATGCCGCGCAGCGCGTCCGCGTTGCGGTATTCCGGCTCGAATACAATGCGCGCGGGCGCATCAGCCAGTCCGCTTTGCCGCGGGATGCCGAATTTGGTGGGGAAATCGCTGCGGATGCGCGCGATGATATGCATGGGAACGGTTTGGGACATAAACGATCTTCCTTTGCCATTGATGTGTCCAGTATAGCATGTCCGCGCGGGCCGCGCAATTCTTCCGGCTTTTACAGATTGTTAATGCATTCATCGGCGAAAAGCGGTATAATGAAAACATACTGATGAGAAAGCAGGGGTAAACTGTGGCAAAAAAGATACTCATCGTCGAAGACGAAGCAAATATTCGCGAGCTGCTGCGCTTGTATCTGGAGCGCGAGGGCTACGCGGTGATCGAAGCGGCAAACGGCGTGGAGGGCATCAAACTGTGGAAGTCCGAGAAGCCGGATATGCTGCTGCTGGATGTGATGATGCCGGTGATGGACGGCTGGGCGGTCTGCAAGGAGATCCGCGCGGAAAGTGACGTGCCGATCATTATGCTGACGGCAAAGGGCGAAACCGCCGACCGTGTTTCCGGTCTGGAAATGGGCGCGGATGACTATATCGTCAAGCCGCTCGAGATGCCGGAGGTCATTGCGCGCGTGCGCGCGGTGTTCCGCCGTATGGCACCGGACGACGCACCTGAGAAGCTGACGTTTGACAATCTGGTGATCGACAAGCAGGCGTATGATTTGGTCATCAAGGGCAAGCGCGTCGATGCACCGCCCAAGGAGATCGAGCTGCTCTACTATCTTGCCTCCAGCCCGAACCGTGTGTTCACGCGCGCGCAGCTGCTGGACGATGTGTGGGGGTTTGACTATTTCGGCGACACCCGCACGGTGGATGTACATGTCAAACGTCTGCGCGAAAAGCTGGAGGGCGTTTCGGATAAATGGGAAGTGAAAACCGTTTGGGGCGTCGGCTATAAGTTCGAGACCAAGGAGTAAACCATGGGCAGACGCAGCTTTTTTTTCAAGAACTATGTCACGCACCTGCTGCTGATCGTGTGTGCATTTGCAATTGCGGGCGGCGTATTCTATTACCAGATGGGCAATTATGCGCTGCAAACCAAGCAGGCAGAACTGCGCACGACCGTGCAGAGCCTGGCAGAGCAGACCCGGTTGATGCTGGGTACGGATTCCGAAGTAATCCGGGAAATCTATATGCTGTCGATCAGCACAGTGGCCAAGGAGGACGCCATCACAGTCTATGTCACCGACCGGGACGGCGTGATCCAGATGATTGCCGGACCGGACGGCGAGGCGGCAAAGGTGTCGGGCTGGATGGTTCCGCAGGAGGTAACTGACCAGGTCCGCAAGACGGGCAGCTATGCGGAAGTCGGTCAGCTGGGCGTGCTGGGTGACCGATCCAGCTATACGGTTGGCACGCGCGTGTTGGGAGACAACGGCGAGGTCAGCGCAATGGTCTTTGTCTATACGCAGGATGCGACCGCCGCAGGGGTGGTTCGCCATTCTACGCAGACACTGGTGCTTATTCTGCTGATTACGCTCGCGGTGGCGCTGGTGTTGTCCTTTATCTTGTCGCAGCACATGACGCGGCCACTCAAGGTGATTGCAGCGGCGGCAAAGGAGTTTGCTGCGGGCAATTTTGATGTGCGCGTGCCGGAGGATAATCACTGCTATGAGATCGACGAGTTGGCGGTATCCTTTAACAACATGGCGCGCGACCTCGACCAGTTGGAGGAGTTGACACGCGGCTTCATTTCCAATGTCAGCCACGAATTCAAAACCCCGATGACGACGATCGGCGGCTTTGTCGATGGCATGATTGATGGCACCATTCCAGTTGAGCAGCGCGATAAATACCTGCGCATCATTGCGGAGGAAACGCGCCGCCTGTCCCGCATGGTCAACCGCATGCTGGACGCGGCCAAGATTCAGTCGGGCGAACTCATCCTCAACCCGGCCCCGTTTGATTTTTCTGAGATGACCAGCCAGATCATCCTGTCCTTTGAGCAGAAAATCGAGAAAAAGCAGCTCGAGGTCGAGTGCGATCTGGACGACCGTCTAATCGTCATGGGCGATCGCGACCATCTGTATCGCGCGGTGTATAATCTGGTGGATAATGCGGTGAAATTTATCAATGAAGGTGGCAGGTTGTGCTTGCGGGCGCATCCGGAGAACAATTTCTGCGCGTTTTCCATCACCAACACCGGTATCGGCATCTCGCCAGAGGATTTGCCGCACGTGTTTGGCCGCTTCTATAAGGCAGATCGTTCGCGGTCGATGGACAAAACGGGCGCGGGACTCGGCTTGTATATTGTCAAGAATATCATCAATCTGCACGGCGGAGAAATCTCCGTGCGGTCGGACGACGGCGAGACGGAATTCTCCTTTACGCTGCCGCTGGCGCCCCAGCAGCTGCCTGGCAGCGCCAAAAATCCACAGAAATAAACAGCAAACCGTCCGTTTGGCACATATCACATGTGAGGGAAACGGGCGGTTTGCCCGCGCTTGTTCAAAAAATATTCATATTGTTTTCAACAAACCGCCACAATGGCGGGTTAGAATGAAATCACAAAATCGATAGGGAGGTCAGAACAATGGATGACTTTAACAATAAAAATACCAATATGACGCCGGAATCACGCGGCGATGAGCATACCGAGCCGCAGCAGCCCACGATGGAGCAACCGGCAGCAGAATCGCAGTACACAGAGCCGCGCACGCCGTACCAGACACCGGTGCAGCATCCGGAATATCATCAGGCGGCGCAGCAGCCGTATGGCGGTGCACCGTACACGCAGGACCCGATGGGAGCGGGGCAACAGCCCCCGCAGCCCCCGAAAAAGAAAAAACATGGTAAGGCGATTGCGCTCGGCCTTGGCGGTGTTGCGGCGGCGTGCCTGCTGTTTGCAGGCGGTGCGCTGATCGGGCATATGGTGAATACGGGCGACGGCAGCGCAGTGACGGCAAGCGCGCAGGCAGGTGACTTGCCTACCGTGCAGCTGAATGATACGCCGGACCTCGACCCGGATAATTACGATGTGGTCAACGGTCTGGCAGGCGAGGAAATTTACAAAAAGGTCAGCCCGTCTATTGTTTCGGTCATTTCGACCACTGCAAGCGGGACGGGTTCCGGCTCGGGTGTCATCATGAGCGAGGACGGCTACATCATCACTAACAACCATGTGGTGGAGGATGCCCAGAGCGTGACTGTGCAGCTGAGCGACGGCACGCAGTATGAGGCTACGATCGTCGGCACGGATGAGCAGACCGATCTGGCAGTGCTCAAGGTCGAGCCGGAAGGCACGCTGACCGCTGCGGAATTCGGCAATTCGGATGAGCTGCAGCCCGGCGAATATGCTTACGCGATCGGCTCGCCTGGCGGCGTACAGTTTGCCAACACGATCACCGGCGGCCGCATTTCCGCCATCAACCGCGACGTAACCATAAACGACCGCGTCATGACTCTGATCCAGACCGATGCCTCTATCAACCCGGGCAACTCGGGCGGCGCGCTGATCAACAAGTATGGTCAGGTGGTCGGCATCACCTCTGCAAAGCTGTCCAGCAGCGGCTTTGGTGAAGCATCGGTCGAGGGCATGGGCTTTGCCATCCCGATCAACACGGCCAAGGAGGTCGTTGACGAGCTGATTGCCAACGGCTATGTAGCGGGACGTCCGTCCATCGGCATTACGGGCAGCAACGTAGAGTCTGCCGACGGCAGCATCGCGGGCGTTCAGGTTTATTCGATCGACTCGCGCGCCAAGGCAGCAAGCGAAGGCTTGCAGGTGGGCGATATCATCACCGCGGCCAACGGTACGCCGACCCCGACCATGGATGACATCAACGCAATCAAGGAAGATATGAAGGCAGGCGACAAGCTGACGCTGACAGTTTATCGTATTTCGACCGGAAAGATGGTCAACCTGACCGTGACGCTGACCGATGCGCACGATCTGGAGGGCGAGGACCCGGCGGCGGAAAGCGATCAGAACAGCCAGAGCAGCAACGGCGGTTCGCAGTATCAGAACCCGTTCTCGTACTTCGGCTGGTAAAAAATGCTTCGATCGAACCGTACAGGTTCGATCGAGGGGGACGCGCCGTTGGAAATCGCGGATGCGTCCCGAAAGAGAAAAAGTTCCGATAAACGGAACTTTTTCTCTCCTTTGATGAAAAGAACCGCCATTTGGCGGTTCTTTTCTGCTATATACGCGTTTTATAACGCGGTTTTGGTGTATCGGGTCACTTTTCGTATTTTTCAGCCATCTGCTGGCTGATGAACTGGCGCGCGGTGCGCGGAGAGCGCCCATTGCGGCGCAGCGCGAAGCGCTCCGCCAGCAGATGCAGCTGATCCTCAGGCAGCGCAAGACCGCTTTCCGCAGCAAGCTGGTCAACAATGTACAGATATTCGTCCTTATCCGGTACGGAGAAGGTGATCTCCAGACCGAACCGGTCGGAAAGCGAGGTGACAGTCTCCAAACTGTCGCGCACGCGCACGTCGTCGCCCTCGCGGTCGGCAAAGCTCTCGCGGATCAGGTGACGGCGGTTGCTGGTCGCATAAATGACCAGATTGGCGGGTTTGCCTGCAAGACCGCCCTCGATGAACGCCTTGAGCGCGGCAAAGTTATCGTCCTCGCGGCTGAAGGTGAGGTCGTCCAGAAAGACAATGAAGCGGAAGGGCGAGCGCAGCGTCTCCGCAAAAATTTTCGGGAAGCAGGTGATGTGCCGCGGCGACATTTCAATGATTTTCAGGCCGCGCTCGGCGTATTCGTTGACCACAGCCTTGACGGTCGAGGATTTGCCCGTGCCCTTGTCGCCGTACAGCAGGATATTGTTGGCCTCGCGCCCGTCGAGGAAAGCGCGGGTGTTCTTGAGGATTTGCTGCTTCTGGCGTTCGTAGCCGGGCAGGTCATGCAGACGGATGGCATCGGGATGCACGATCGGGGCAACCGTGCCGTCGTCCTGCACGGCAAAGGCAGAGGACTGCGCGAAAAAGCCGTAGCCCTGTGCACGGTAGTAACTGGCCAGCGCTGCGCCGTCCCGGAAGGGCAGCGGAGACGAGGCAGGGAAGTCCGGCAGGGTCAGCAGCGCGGGCGCATTGTAGCGTCCCGCCGCGGCAGTCTTGAGTGCCGTGCCGTCAATGGCGAGCAGCGCGTTCAGCGCTTCGATATCAAGCGTTGCCGCATCCAGCAGCGTGGACGCAGGGGCGGCAAGCGTGTCGGTCAGAGTGTTCACATCATAGTGGACAGCGTCAAGCAGCGCCTTCGATGCATCGCCGCAGGCATATTGCACGGCGCACAGTGCGCCGTAGGCATCGGCAAAGCATTCTGCGTTTGCGCCATCCAAAAAGCCCAACGTCTCCAAATAGGCATGTACCAGCGGATGCTGCTGCAGGCCGCGCAGTGCGGAAAGTGCATGCAGACGCAGGGAAAGGGCGGAAAGTTCCATAGCTGTTCCCTCCAGGGATGAATTTTTGTGCAGCACCAGCATAGCACACTTCGGCGCGCTTTTCAACATAGCATGACAATAGTCTATGTTGGAGGGAGAGTCAGCAATGAGCCAATATGCTCTTATGATATGCCGCAGCCAGACCGAAGCGGTCGGCCTGCGGCGCCATTTGGGACAGATGGGAGTACCGGGCGAGGTGGTGCGTCCGCCGCGGCATGCACGCACGGATTCCTGTAGCTGGGCGGTGCGCATCGGCGCGCAGCACTCAGAGGAAGCGCTCCGCCGGATGCGGCAGCTGGGCATCTCGCCTTGTCGTGTCATACCGGACGAGGGGGCGAGCGTATGATCTATTTGGATAACGCAGCAACCACCCTACACAAGCCGCGCGCAGTGGATGAAGCGATGCGTCGCACGATGCATGCGGCGGCGGGCTATGCGCGCGGCGGCTATGCGGCTGCGATGCGCGCAGGGGAAACCGTGTACGCCTGCCGGGAGCAGGCGGCGGCGCTCTTCGGGGTACAGGACCCGGCACGCGTGGTGTTCACGATGAATGCCACACACGCGCTCAATCTGGCGATCCATGCGCTGGCGCAGCCGGAAACGCGCGTCGTGGTCAGCGGCTATGAGCACAACGCGGTCATGCGGCCGCTTGCGCTGCGCGGCATCGAGCCGGTCGTGCTGGATACGCCGCTGTGGGACGGGGAGGCGATGGTGCAGCGGGCAAAGCAGGCGCTGGAAGATGGGGCGGAGTTGTTTATCCTCAACCATGTGTCCAATGTGTTCGGCTTTGTCACACCGTTTGAACAAATCGCAGACCTGCTGGATGCGGCGGGCGTTTCGCTCATCCTGGATGCATCACAGTCCGCGGGCATCATCCAGATCGACGTGCGGCGGCATCCGTGTCTGGCGGCGGTCTGCATGCCGGGGCACAAGGGGTTGTACGGCCCACAGGGCACGGGCATCCTGCTGGCACTCGATGACCGGATCACAGCGCATCCGCTGCTGGCGGGCGGCACAGGAAGCCGTTCGGAGGAAATGCAGCAGCCGGACTTCCTGCCGGACGCTCTGGAAAGCGGCACACCCAATGTGCCGGGTATTGCGGGGCTGTCCGCTGGGCTGGCATTTGTGCGGTCGGTCGGCCCAGCAAACATTCTGGCGCATGAGCAACACCTGATGCGTGAATTTGTCCGTGCATTGGAACAGGAAAAGCGCATCGAGTGCTTTTCCCATCCCGGTCAAACCGGGGTTTTGTCTGTGCGCGTGCACAGCGCGGCCTGCGAAGCGGTGGCGGAAACCCTTGCGCGGCAGGGCGTTGCCGTGCGTGCGGGTCTGCATTGCGCGCCGCTTGCGCACCGCACCGCAGGCACAGAGGAGAGCGGTACGATCCGCTTTTCACTCTCATTTTACTCGACAGCGCACCAGCTGGAGCATGCTGCCGAGCTACTGTGCCAAACCGTAAAAAATCTGTGAATACGCTATACAGGGGACGGGATTTGTGGTAGTATAAATAAGGAAAAAATCTGCCTTTCGCACAAA
>NZ_CAWVCU010000062.1:0-7145 GCF_963927765.1 uncultured Agathobaculum sp.
AGGCTATCCTTTTTACATCATATATGCTAAAAATCTGGGCTGAAAATATCAACTTTCAGCCCAGATTTCTTTTGGTCAACAGGTCCACTAAATTACTCAAACAGATTACACGATCTTGGCTTTTCCAACCTATGTTAATGATTATTTTACCAAATAACCGCCATCGACCGGAATCGTCGCGCCGTTGAGGTAATCCGACGCTGCGGACGCGAGGAACAGCATCGGACCCTTGAGGTCGTCCGGGGTACCCCAGCGGCCAGCAGGGATACGGACCGTGCACTCGTCCTTGCGTGCCTGTGTCATGTTGGCGCACATTTCCGTATCCATATAGCCCGGGCAAATGCAGTTGATATTGATATTTCGGCCTGCGCAGTCAACCGCGAGGCTCTTGGTCAGCTGCGAAACCGCACCCTTAGAGGCGGTGTAAGCCGGTACGGTCGTACCGCCGAACCAGGTGACCATCGAACCGATCGTGATGATCTTGCCGCCGGTCGGCTGCTTGAGCATGATGCGCAGTGCCTTCTGGATCATCAGGAACACGGCGTTGAGGTTGATGTTGAGCACCAGATCCCACTCCTCTACCGGGAACTCCTCGGGCAGGTGGCGACGCTGTACGCCAGCCGCAGGAATCAGGATATCCAGCTTGCCATCCAGAATCTCCATCGCCTTGTCGAAGATGGTGTCAATCTGTGCACGGTCAGCCAGATTGCCGCATACACCGTACGCTTCATAGCCCATCTTGCGGTATTCTTCGCAGACTGCCTCCAATTTCTCCTGCTGAATGTCGATCAGCACAACTTTGCAGCCGTTTTCGAGCAGACCTTCCGCCATGCCGCGAGACAAGCCCTGCGCGCCGCCGGTGACGATCGCGTGCTTGCCGGAAACATCAAACATTGTTTTGTAATCGTATGCCATTTTCAAACGCTCCTTCTCAATTTATAGTACGGAAACTTATTCATCAAACAGAATGACCATCTTTTTGGACTCCGCACAGGGGTGATCCATGTAGTAAAACACCTTTTCGATCTGGCTGAACGGAATAAACATGGTAGCAATGCCCTCGGTGTTAAACTCCTTTTTCTCCATGCGCTCAATGGTGGGCTCAAACTGATAGCAGGACATCCGCGAGCCGATCACGTCCAGCTCACGCTGGTTGATCATAGCCTGCGTAATTTCTTCCTTAGCAGTCGAGAAGCCCATCGGCACCATGCGGCCCGCGTTGCACAGGATGCCCGGCTGCATGCACATGGTCAAAGAGCCAGGGAAGCAGGCCGAGTCGAACGCAACAGTAACGCCATGGCCTTCGGTGATTTCAGAGATGCGAAGCAGCACATCTTCCGTCTTGGAATTGATGACGTAGTCTGCACCGTATTCCTTGGCGCGTGCCAGAGAAGCATCGTCAATATCACAGCAGATAACGGTCTTGCAACCCTTGGCTTTGCAGGTCTGCAAAATAATCGAGCCAATCGTGCCCGTTCCAAGGATGAACACCGTATCCTCGGGTACGATACGCGCACGGGCGGTGCAATGCGCACCAATCGCATACGGCTCAACCAATGCCGCATCCTTCCAATCGACGCTGTCGTCGATCTTGTACACCTCGGAGGCCGGAGCGGTGAAATACTCACGCCAGCCGCCATCCGCACCGGAGCCGCGCACCGAGACATGTTCGCACACATTCTTGCGGCCGATGCTGCACTGATAACAAGTGCCGCAGGTATGGATCAGGTCTACAATGACATGATCACCCACCTTGACATTCTTAACGTTCGCGCCGACCTTGGCGATTACGCCTGCATTCTCATGGCCGGGAATACGCGGATAGGTTGAGCAGGGATTGAGGCCATGATAAATGTGATGGTCACTGCCACAGACACCAGCCGACTTCATTTGGATGAGCACCTCATCCTCGTTCTGCAGTTCAGGCACCGGCACCTCACGCACTTCAAACTTGTGCGGCTCCGGAATTACGACACAGCGCATGGTTTCTTTCATTATTCATTACTCCTTTTATGTGAACATGCCATCAGGCAATCAGGTTGGGCAGGAAGGTGGACAGGGCAGGAATCATCGCAAACAGAATGCCACAGCCGATCTCTACCAGAACGAATGGCAGAACCTGTTTGGAAATGCCGCCGACTGTGCGACCGCTCAACCCGCAGGACACGAACAGGCAAGTGCCGAAAGGCGGTGTCGCCTGTCCCATCGCCAGCAAGAATACGAACCCCAGGCCGAACCGAATCGGATCAATGCCGAATGCTACCGCAATCGGGGCAAGGATCGGAGCGAGGATCAGGTTGGTTGCGCCAACCTCAAGGAACATGCCGCAGATACACAGAAGCACGATGACGATCGCCCAGAACATAGCTACGCTCGACACATTCGAGACCATGACCTCAGTGACAAACTGCGGAATCTGATAGTAAGAGATCAGCCAGCCGAACATCTGTGCAGTAACGACCAAAATCATCAGGTTAGATGTGTCGACCGCCGTGGTCTTGATGATCGACCAAACGCTCTTGAGTGTGATCTCTCGGTAGATCGCAAGGCATACGATCACACCGTATACAACCGCGACAACCGCAGACTCGGTCGGGGTGAAAATGCCGGCATAGATGCCGCCCAGAATGATGATTGGCATGATCAGCGCCCAAATCGCGTCCTTAAACGACATCAGGAAACGCTTGAACGAAAAGTGATCCGCCTTGGGAAAGTTGCTGCGCTTTGCCTTGATGAATGCCCACAGGCACAGAAATACGCAGCAGATAATGCCGGGAATCATGCCCGCCATCAGCAGTTCACCGACCGGCACGCCGGTGATATTGCCGTAAATGACCATGACAATGCTAGGCGGGATAACGATGCCCAACGTGCCGCCGATCGCCTGCACCGCCGCGGCATAATCCTCCGGATAGCCGCGCTTGACCATTTCGGGATACATCAGGCCGCCGATGGCCGCAGTCGTTGCGACTGAGGAGCCGGAGATCGCAGCAAAAAAGGTACATGCGACAATGGAAACAAGCGAAATACCGCCTGAAATCCAGCCGACCAGCGAGTCCGCAAACGCGACCAAACGCTTTGACAGGCCGCCTTTACTCATTACATCACCAGCCAGCATAAACGCCGGAATTGCCAGCATAGAGAAACTGTTGGAATTTGCGAAAATACGCTGCGCCAGCACGACAAACGTCAGTTTGGGGTCAAGCAGTACAGCCACAGCGCAGGCCAGACCCAGCGACCAGCTGATCTCCAGACCAAGCGCCATCGCAACAATCAGAACAACTATCAACGCAACAGCTGCTGTTTCCATAAATCAAGTCGCCTCCTTTTTCTGTTCCGTGCAGAATTCATACACATCGACAATGCTTGCCAGTACGTTCATCAAGTAACCTACCAGAATCACAGCATACAGCATATCCATCGGGATGCCCATGGCTGGTCTGATAGCTGCCGATCTGCATCAGCTTGTAGCTGCCGTAAACAAATACGGTGTTGACAAAAATCGCAACCAACTTACGCGCGAACAGCAGCGCAGTCGCCGCACTCCCCTTGAGATAGTTGTCGATGATCTCAATGCGCACAAACATCTTGCGCGTGATCGCCAGATTGGCGCCCAGCACGATAAGCGCAACAAACAGGTAACGCGACAGCTCCTCCGACCACGGCAGGCTGTAAAAAATCACAAAGCGGCAGAAGGTCTGCAGGAATACCACCGCGATCATGACAATCAGACAGACGCTGACCAGCGCGTCGAACACTTTCTGCACCTTCTGGAATGCATTACGAAACGTTTTCATCTTCATCCCCCTCGACTGCAAGCGCTTCAATGCGACTCATCACATCGCCGAACTGCTTCTCCCACTCAGCGTACAAGTCGGCACCGGCATCGATAAAGCCCTGCTTATCCGGATAGGTCACAGTCATGCCCTGCTCCTGCAGCTCGGTAATCACTTCCTCGTCCATCTGCCGGTTGACCTCGCGCTCGTGGATGCCGCACTCCATCGCGGTTTCGGTAAAGATCTGCTTGGTTTCCTCGTCAAAGCTCGCCCAGGTGCGTGGGCTGACAATCAGGAAAATCGTGGAGTAGGCGTGTTCGGTGATTGCCAAATGATCATTGACCTGCGCGACGTTGTTGGTCAGAATGACCGTACACGGATTTTCCTGTCCGTCAAGCGCGCCCTGCTGCATGGCGGTGTAAGCCTCGCTCCACGCCATCGGCGTCGCATCCGTGCCCATCGCGCGCCAGAAATCAATATGGATCATGTTTTCCATCGTACGGATCTTGAGGCCCTGCACGTCGTCGATCGAGTTGACGTCGACCTTGCTGTTGGTCAGGTTGCGGAAGCCGGACTCCCAAATACCCAGACCCTGCAGCTGGACGTCAGACAGCTTATCGAGGAATTCCTGCCCGATCTCACCCATGAACACCTTGTCGGCCTGCTCGTACGAAGTGATCAGGTAGGGGATGTCGAGCGCCTGAAATTCCGGGATGAAGTTACCCAGTGTGGACTGGTTAACAACCGAAATATCAATCGAACCCATCTGACAGCCTTCGATCGTGTCGATTTCTGCGCCCAGCTGACCATTATGGTATACCTCGATTTTGTATTTACCGTTGGTGCGTTCATAGATCAAGTCGGCAAATCGGTTCATCTCCTGACCGATCGCACCGGTTTCCGACGAGGTCTGCGCCATGCGCAGCGTTACCGTACCCTCCGGCCAATCAATGGGTTTTGTGTCCTGCCAGATGCTGCCCGCCGCGCAAACCAGTGCAGCGCAGGTCACAATGGCAGCAATGCTTTTTTACTCATCGCAGTCCCTTTCTATCAAGGCGTCTGTAAAGAGCCGTCGCGCTTTCGTGTCTGCGTCCAAGTCGTGACGGTATTCTCACAGGGATACTTTGCTGCTTCTTTTCCATCCAGATCAACGCCCAGACCCGGCTTGTCGTTGGCGTAAACGTAGCCATCGCGGTATTCCGGCAAGCCCGGGAATACCTCAAGCAGCGCACCATGCGGCCCCTTGAGTTCCTGAATGACGAAATTGGGCGGTTCGATGCCGCTCCACTCCTGCACGCCGAAGTTCTGTGCAGCCAAGTCGATGTGAATATTGGCGGCATGGGCCAGCGGGGACATATCGCCCGGGCCGTGCCACGCTGTGCGCACGCCGAACTGCTCGGCAAAAATCTGCAGCTTGCGCGCGGGCGTGATGCCGCCGATCTGGCTGATATGCACACGGATGAAATCAATCAACTGCTCGGTGATCAGCGTTTTCCACTCAGCCGTGTTATTGAACAGCTCACCCTCCGCGATCGGGATTGAAGTCTGGTGGCGCAATTCACGCAGCCATGCTGTCTGCTCGATGGAAACCGGATCTTCGAGGAAAAACAGGTCGTACGGCTCGAGCGCGCGAGCCAAGCGAATCGCCTCCACCGGCGCGATACGCTCGTGTACATCGTGCACCAGATTGATGTCATAACCGATGCGGCTGCGGATGCCCTCGAACAGCTTGACTGTATCTCGGATATACTGCCGTGCATCCAGATAAATCCCCTTAGGTGCATTTTCCGGCGCAGTAGCCGGAGTGACGCCGTAGCTATCGCCGCCATAGCCGCCGCATTGACACCGAATGGTCTGCAGCCCCATCTCTTTGAAGCGCAGAATGTTTTCGCACAGTTCCTCCAGATCACGGCCATCCGCATGCCGGTAAACCGGCACGCCTTCCCGGCATTTGCCACCGAACAGTTGATACAACGGCATGCCAGCCAGCTTACCCTTGATGTCCCACAGTGCCATATCCACGCCCGAAATGGCGTTGTTGCTGATTGGGCCGTTACGCCAGTAAGCGTTCTGGTGCATCAGCTGCCAAAGCTCCTCAATGGCTTCCGCGTCCCGTCCACGCAACAACGGATCGAGGTACTCCTCCACCACTGTTTTGACCGCCAGATGACGATATGCGAAGGTCGCACAGCCCAGACCATACAGACCTGGCTGGTTGGTCTCCACCTTGACTACGACCAGATTGATACCCTCTGGTGCTGTACAAATCACGCGAACCTTTTCTATTTTGACTGCCATAGTATTCTCCTCTCTAATCGCAACTTGTTTGACGTCTTACAAGTTATGCAATTAAAACGCAGAAGTCTCTCTTTTCCGCTCGTACTTGTCGGACAAGTTATGTTCTTAGTATACTTCTCTTTTTTCTTTTGTCAACTCATTTTCAGCAAATAAATCCATAAAAACACATTTTTCTCACTTTTCACAACACTTTGCTACCACTTATGTGAAATATGCACAAGAAGAGGCACTGCAATGGGGTCCTGCCCCGTTACCTGCAGTGCCTTGCCTTACTTTTTCGCTGTTTTCTTGTGCGTCTTTGTATTGGTTCGCGTGTTCAGCTTGTCGATCGCATTCTGCATATGCTCAAACATCAAATCATGCGCGCTATCCGCATCACCCGACCGGATGGCGCTCAGAATCAGTGTGTGATAGTATACGCCGTCACGATAGCCAAACAGTGAGCGCAGCTGTGAGTGGTTCTTACGCGTCTCGTCAAATACCTTGGAAATGCTTTTCTCCAAAATCGGATTCTGCGTCGCCGCACAGATGGCTTCGTGAAACTGCATATCGGCTGTAACGAACTCCTCCTGTCCCTCCGGCCCCTTATTGGCCGCCATGACATCCAGATATTTCTGTAGCTTCTCCAACAGCTCTGGGGTTGCGTTCTGCGTGGCCAGCCGAGCCGCCTCGCTTTCGATGATGCGTCGGAACTCCAACACCTTAAGGATATCCTTACAATCCTCCGAGGTGATTTTATATTCACTTTCGGTTTTTTCGTCTACCTGATTTTCCAGCAGGAATGTTCCCTTACCGTGCTGGCTCTCCAGCACACCCAAACCGATCAGATGCTGCAGCGCCGTGCGCACACTGGCTCGGCTGACACCGAGAATTTCAGTCAACTGGTTTTCCGACGGTATCTTCTCGCCGACTTTCCAGTTTCCCGCATTGATATTGTCTTTGCAATACTGCACGACCTGCTCTGTTACATTGCTGCGCGTGATCATTTAAAAGCGCCTCCCTGCCTCAGCATAGCTTTCCCCGTACGCAGTTGGGGTATGGAAACGCCTACCCTAAAAACGCGCCGAAGCC
>NZ_CAWVCU010000063.1:0-17100 GCF_963927765.1 uncultured Agathobaculum sp.
CATTTCCATCGTATCACCTCGTCTCGTTGTCCGGACACTCTAAGGATGCACGGAGGCGGGGGATTGTTCCCGGAGAAGAAGAAAAAAATTGCCGCCGGACATTTGGCCCGGCGGCATAGAATTAAATCGTGTCGATGATGAGCTTGCCGTCCTCGGCGCGCAGGTGCGCGCCCTTGAGCGGCTGTTCGCCCGTGACGATGGCAGTCGCCAGCGGGTTTTCCACCTCTTTTTCAATCAGGCGGCGCAGATTGCGCGCGCCGAACTTGAGCGAGAACGACTTTTCGACCAACCAGTCGAGCAGGCTGTCGTCCCACGTCAGGCGGATATCCTTGTCGGCAAGGTTATCGCGCAACTCGCCCAGCATGATGACCGAGATGCGGCGGAAGTCTGCTTCGGTCAGCTGGTTGAAGGCGATAATTTCGTCGATGCGGTTTAAGAACTCAGGACGCATGATGTCCTCAAGCGCCTTCATCGCGCGCTCACGGCTCTGCTGGCTGACCGTGCGGCCAAAGCCCGCAGGCGCGCCGCCGGTCTGCGAACCGGCGTTCGAGGTCATGACGATGACAGCGTTTTCAAAGCTAACCACGCGGCCCTGCGCGTCGGTCAGGCGACCGTCGTCGAGGATTTGCAGCAGTGCGTTCAGTACATCCGGGTGCGCCTTTTCGATTTCATCGAACAGCACGACCGAGTACGGGCGGCGGCGGATTTTTTCGGTCAGCTGACCGGCTTCGTCATAGCCAACATAGCCCGGAGGCGAGCCGATCAGGCGGGAGACCGTGTGCTTTTCCATATACTCCGACATATCCAGCCGCACCAGCGCGTCCGGTGAGTCGAACAGGTCGAGAGCAAGCTGTTTGACCAGCTCGGTCTTGCCTACGCCGGTCGGGCCGACAAAGAGGAAGGACGCGGGCTTGCGCTTGGGGCTGATGCCCGCGCGCGAGCGGCGGATGGACGCACAGACTGCGTCCACGGCTTCGTCCTGCCCGATGACATGGGCTTTCAGGCGGTCTTCCATGCCCTTCAGGCGTGCAGATTCCTGTGCCGCGACCTTGGCGGCCGGGATACCAGTCCACAGCTCAATCACTGAGGCGAGCAGCTGCTCGTCGACCGTGGGCGCGGGCTTGCACAGCAGTTCATGCAGCCGTCCCTCGACTTGCAGCAGCCGCTGGCGGCAGGACGCGATGCGGGCGTAGGTGTCCTCCTGCTCGTCGCGCGCGCTCGACTGGGTCAGCAAATCCAGCTGGGTTTGCAGGCTTTCCATTTCGATTTGCAGCGCCGGGATTTCAGACAGCTGCGGCGAATCCAGATTGAGCCGCGAGCAGGCTTCGTCGATCAGGTCGATCGCCTTGTCAGGCAGGAAACGGTCGGTAATATAGCGTTCGCTCATTTCGGCGGCGCGGCGGCAGATATCGTCCGGCACCTGCACGCCGTGAAACGTCTCGTAATACGAGCGGATGCCCTTCAAAATTTCGGTCGTCTCCGCGACGGACGGCTCACCGATATACACCGGCTGGAAGCGGCGCTCAAGCGCAGCATCCTTTTCGATGTGCTTGCGGTATTCCTTGAGCGTCGTTGCGCCGATAACCTGAATATCGCCGCGGGCAAGCGCAGGTTTCAGGATGTTTGCGGCGTTCATCGAGCCTTCCGAGTCGCCTGCGCCGACGATATTGTGCACCTCGTCGATGACAAGGATGATATTGCCGAGTTTTTTGACTTCGTCGATCAGGCCCTTCATGCGGCTCTCAAACTGGCCGCGGAACTGCGTACCCGCGACAAGGGCGGTCAGGTCGAGCAGATGCACTTCCTTGTTGCGCATCTTGAATGGGATGCGCCCCTCGTTGATGCGAACGGCCAGACCCTCGGCAACAGCCGTTTTGCCGACGCCCGGCTCGCCGATCAGACAGGGGTTGTTCTTCTGGCGGCGGTTCAGGATCTGGATGACGCGGTCGGTCTCGCGGTCGCGGCCGACGATGTGGTCGATGCGGCCCTCGGCGGCCTTGCGCGTCAGGTTTTCGCAGTAATTATTCAGGTATTTGCGCTTCTTATCGTCACGCGGAGGCGACTGCGTGCGTGTGCGCGCACCTTCCGAGCCGCGCAGCGGTGTGGACGGCGACAGCGGTGGGATGGACGCGGGCGGGTTGGAGATCGGGTCGGTCTCATGCGGCGCATCGTCATCCGAGCCGTCCGAACCGGCGGTGACCAGATCGTTTAAGTCGGACAGCGAACCGATTTCGCCGGAAAGGGCTTCGAGATCATCCTCCGTGATGCCCATTTGTTCCATGATGTTGTCAAGCGGTTTGACGCCCAGCTCACGCGCGCATTTGAGGCACAGCCCCTCCTGCGTGGTTTTGTCCGGGCCTTCGATTTTGGTGATAAACACCACCGCGATGTTCTTTTTACACCGCGAGCACATTGGCATGTTCATAAGAAAAACTCCTTTGGGGAAGTGGGGGAAACAGGGGGTTAGATGGCCACCGGCAGTACGTCGATCAGCTTTGCCAGCAGCAAGCTATGAGAAACTCGTTCGGGGGAAAGCCAGCCGAGCGGGGAATAGGCGATGGGATAGACCCACCAGACGCCCAGCAGGATCAAAGCGACCAGCACGACACCGGCCACAAGGCCGACTGCACCGCCTGCAAGCGAATCCAGAAACCCTAATGGAGTCAAATGCGCGATCGCGTGCAGGCTTTTGGCGGCAAGGCTGACCAGCCAGCCGAACAGGATGCAAAACAAAATGAGAAGCAGCACGAAAGCCACGCTTTCGGCCATCGAGACGGCGGCTTCGGTTGCGGTCTGGCGCAGCGCGTCCAGTGCACCGGCGGCGCCGCTCACATCTGCCTGTTTTTCGAAAATATCGCCGACAATCGGCGTGACAATCCATTCCGCAACATAGGGTGCCGCCCAGCGCGCGGCGAAAAAGGCGGCGGCGACCGCGATCACGCGGCCAACCAGACCGGTCAGTGCGCCGAAAAAGCCGCGCCGGAAACCCAGAATGAGATTAACCAATAAAACCGCCAGAATAATCAGATCGGGCAGGTTGCATAGGCCGGTGAGTACGGATAAAACGTCAGCTAACATTGGTAACTTCCTCGGAATGTTCGGAATGCGCGGTAAACAGACGCGCATTTTTGGTATAAAGGGCGCATACGGTGCCGTCATCAGTCATCAGTACGCGCCGCGCACCGACCGCCTCGGTATTGCGCCACTGGGGGGTAAAGGACGTGTCGTAAACAGTCACGCCCGAAGCACTCAGCACTGCTGTGCCCGCTGCGGAAATCGCCAGTGCGGAAGGTTCCTCCGACAGAGCGTATGGACCGGACAGCGTGCCGCTGCGGACGGTATACAGGTCGCTGCGCGCACCGGAATAGGAGCGTGTAGCAATTGCCAGCGTGTTATCGTGTGCAGTCAGCGAGATCAAATCGCTTGAGGCGACAGTCAGTGTATGCTCGGCTTCGCCGCCGCGGTCGATCATATACAAGCCGTCGTCGCACAGCACCGCAGCCGTATTGCCCGAATAGCACAGCGCCATGCCGAGCGTGTCCTCCAGCGTCACATCTGCATCCAGCGAGCCGCTGGACACATCGTAAAACAGTACATGGGAGTTGAGCGCCACACCGTCCTGCCGGAACGCAAGCGCGGCGAGCGTCTTGCCGTCCGGGGACAGATCGGCCGATACGATATAGTATTCCGAGGACTGGTATTTGAATACCTCCTTACCGGAGGTGTCGTAAACGGCGACCGCTGTGCGGTAGCCCTGCTCGTCGGTTACAAGTACAAAGCGTCCGTCCTGTCCGATGCTGCCGGTGATGATCGCGGAATCCAGGCTCAGCTCTGCCACCGCTGTGGCGGAGTTGGTCAGCACCGCCTGCATGCCGCCGCGGTCATAGACCAGCACATAATCGTCGCTGGTCTCCACCACGGGGGAGGAATACCCCAGCGTGTACTTCATGGTGGTCACGCTGCCGGGACGCGCAAGAAACAGGGAATCGTTATCCGCGTAGGCGATACCTGCTTCAAACAGCGCAGCATCCGAAAACGTGCCGTTTTCATAGTTGATGGTTGTGATATCACCCTCATGCTGTTTAAAACCCGCCACGGCATATTCCGCGAGGCTGCGGATGGAGGTGGGGGTAAACAGTTGGTAGTTGGACAGCAGGAACAGGGCTGTGCAGATTACCAGCAGCCAGCCGCACACCGAGCGCAGCAGCGCGGTCAGCCGCACGCGCGGGTCTTTGCTTTCGCGCAGCAGACGGCGGCGCTCCTTCCGTGAGGACGGGAAACGGATGATATTCTGTTTGGACTTGGTGGGCTGTTGTTCGCTCATGTTGTTCCGTCTCCTCATTGTATCGCGTTTGGGGGCATAAAATGTGAATAAAAAATAAATTATCCGAAAGCCGGTTACGCATCCAGCCGGAAGCGGGCAAGCTCCGGCGTATGCTCATACCATAGCCGGTTCATAAACAGGCCGCAGGCGGGCAGGGTCGGACCGGCCTGCTCGCGGTCGCCTGCGCGCAGAATAGCGGTCACGTCGTCCGGCGTCAGTTTGCCGCTGCCGACATAGATCAGTGTGCCCGCAATCGCGCGTACCATGTTATAGAGAAAACCGTCGCCGCACACACGGATGCGGATGCGGTCATCCACCGGCTCGACCTCGCACCAGAAAATGGTGCGCACCGTGCTTTTGACCGGCGTGCCCTGACTGCGCACGGCGGCAAAGTCCTGCTTGCCGACAAAGCGCTGTGCGCCTGCCTGCATGCGCTCGATGTCGAGCGGATAGTTGTAGCGGTAGGCGTATCGCGCGTGGAACGGGTTGCGCAGGGTGGATGGGAAAATATAGTAAGCGTATTCCTTTTTGGTGCAGTCAAAGCGCGCGTCAAAGTCCTCCGGCACCTGTATCGCACCCGAAACCGCAATGTCCTCGGGCAAAAAGCTGTTGAGCGCATAGGGCAGACGGTCCATTGGGATGGTGCAGTCTGCCTTGAAGTTTGCCACATACCGGCGTGCATGTACGCCCGAATCCGTGCGTCCAACGCCGGAAACATGCACCTTCTGGCCGAGCAGGCGGAAAACCGCCGTTTCCATGGATTCCTGAATGGACGGGCCGTTTTTCTGAATCTGCCAGCCGTTGTAGGCCGTCCCGTCGTAGGACAGAATTACTGCAATGTTCATAGGCCGTACCGCCTGAGTACAAGGATTGCCGCGAACAGCGCTGCACAGATCAAAATCGCGCAGATATCCACACGGGCGATTTTAAGCTGTTTCATGCGGGTGCGGCCCACATCGCCGCGGTACAGGCGGCATTCCATTGCGGTTGCCAGTTCGTCCGCGCGGCGAAACGCCGAGATAAACAGCGGCACCAGAATCGGGATCATGGCTTTTGCGCGCTGTACCAGACTGCCGGATTCAAAATCTGCGCCGCGCGCCTTCTGCGCCGAGATGATCTTTTCAGTCTCCTCGATGAGCGTCGGGATAAAGCGCAGCGCAATCGACATCATCATGGAAAGCTCATGCACGGGCGCGTGCAGCTTTTTCAAAGGGGAGAGCAGGCGCTCCAGCCCGTCGGTCAGTTGGATGGGACTGGTCGTATAGGTCAGCATGGAGGTCGCGATAATCAGCAGCATCAGGCGCACAACCATGAAGATCGCTGTGCGGATGCCCTCGCGGCTGATGTGCAGAAAGCCCCATTGCCAGATATATTCGCCGGGAGTATAGAACAGGTTGAGTACGGCCGTAAACACGATGATAAACAGAATTGGCTTAAGTCCACGCACGACCAGCTTGGGCGAAATGCGCGAAATGCCGATGATGATAGCCAGAAAGGCGAGCACCAGCGCATAGGATATCGGCCCTTCTGCAAGGAACAGCAGCACGATAAATGCGATCGTCAGTACGATTTTGACGCGGGGGTCGAGCCGATGCACGGCGCTGTCGCCGGGGAAAAACTGACCGATGGTAATGTCCTTCAGCATCAGCGCGCGCCCCCTTTCGCTTTGCAGGCGCGCAGCGCATCCAGCGCTTGCTGCACCGTATAGACCGAAGTATCCACGTCATGCCCACGCTTTTTCAGTTCGAGCATGACTTTCGTAATCATGGGAATGTCCAGCCCGGCTGCGATGATCTCGTTTGCGTGCGAGAATACTGCGCGCGGTGTATCGCAGAACAGGACTTTGGCGTGGTTCATGACGAGCAGGCGGTCGGCCAGTCCGGCGATGTCCTCCATCGAGTGCGAGACAATTAAAATGGTCGCGCCCGACTGCTTGTGGTAGTCTTTGACCAGAGCAAGAATTTCATCTCGGCCCTGCGGGTCAAGGCCCGCAGTCGGCTCGTCGAGTACGAGCACCTCAGGACGCATGGCGAGGATGCCTGCAATGGCCACGCGGCGCTTCTGACCGCCCGACAGTGCAAATGGGGACTGGTTCGCTAAGCTTTCGTCCAGTCCGACCGCGCGCATGGATTCCAAAACGCGCTCGTCGATCTCGGTTTGGGACAGCCCCATATTGGTCGGGCCAAAGGCGATATCTTTGGCGATCGTTTCCTCAAACAGCTGGTATTCTGGGTACTGGAACACCAGACCGACACGGAAACGTGTCTCGCGGGCGCATTTGCCCTTTTCGTTCCAGATGGATTGACCATCCAGCAGCACCTCGCCCTCGTCGGGCTTCAAAAGGCCGTTAAAGTGTTGGATGAGCGTGCTTTTTCCCGAGCCAGTGTGGCCGATCACGCCCAGAATTTCGCCTTTTTCGATTTTCAGGTCAACGTGGTCGAGCGCTTTGCGCTCAAAAGGGGTGCCTGCGCCATAGATATGGGTCAGGCCCCGTGTTTCCAGAATGGTTGACAAAGGATTCGTCCTCCTGTGTGTCAAAAATCAGTGGGCGCGCGGCCTCACTGCAAGTATTTCTCTAAGATATCCGCGCATTCGTCGACCGAAAGCGCGTCGATGGGCAGGGACTCGCCGTCCTGCCGGTCAAGGTCGTACAGCACCTCAATGGTCTGCGGTACGGTCAGAGATGCTGCACGCAGCGTGTCCACCTGCGTGAAAATTTCGCGCGGCGTGCCGTCCATGAGCACATTGCCTTGATGCATGACGATGACGCGTCCGGCTTGCACGGCCTCGTCCATATGGTGGGTGATCAAAATGACCGTGATGCCGAATTTGCGATTCAGCTCGCGCACCACTGCCATGACCTCGCGCCGGCCCTGTGGGTCGAGCATAGCGGTCGGCTCGTCGAGCACGACACAGCGCGGCATCATCGCGATCACGCCTGCGATCGCCACACGCTGCTTCTGTCCGCCGGATAAACGGTGCGGCGCTTGCGCGCGGTATTCATACATACCGACGGCCTTGAGCGCTTCGTCGACGCGCTTGCGGATCTCGGCGGGCGGCACGCCCATATTCTCGAGCGCGAATGCCACGTCCTCCTCGACCACGGTCGCGACCAGCTGATTGTCCGGGTTCTGGAACACCATTGAGACGGTCTTGCGCACCTCGTAGGTGTTGTTTTCATCCCGTGTGTCCATCATATCGACGTAGCATACGCCGCCGGTCGGCAGGCGGATGGCGTTGAAACAGCCCGCGAGCGTACTTTTACCCGAGCCGTTGTGCCCCAGCACCGCGACGAACTCGCCGCGCCCCACCGACAGGGTGACACCCTTCAGCACGGGAACGGCAAGCTGGCCTTCCTCCACAGGATAGGCGTATTGCAGGTTTTCGGTTTTGATGATTTCAGACATAGTATTCGTCCTTTATATTACGTTTCCGCGATAAAGCGGGCGGAGGAGCCACACGGCAGTACCAGCCCGGTCGATTCGACCGGCAGACCAAGCTCCTGCGCTTCGATTTTGCCCGCAGCACGCTTTGCCGCTGTGATGCCGAGCAGATAGCTCATGACGGACGGCGCAAGTCCGGTCGAGTAGCTGGAAATGAGCACAAACAGGGGCTTGTCCGACAGAACACCCATGGTCAGTTCGACAAAGTCGGCCACATCCTGTTCGATCTTCCACGTTTCACCCGATGGGCCGCGCCCGTAGGAAGGCGGGTCCATGATGATGGCATCGTATTTGCGGCCGCGCCGAATCTCGCGCTGAACAAACTTCTTGCAGTCGTCCACGATCCAGCGGATGGGCCGGTCGGCAAGACCGGAGGACGCGGCGTTTTCGCGCGCCCACTGCACCATGCCCTTGGAAGCGTCCACATGGCAGACCGACGCGCCCGCATTCGCCGCGGCGAGCGTTGCGCCGCCCGTATAGGCGAACAGGTTCAAAACGCTGACCGGACGACCCGCGCCGCGCACCATGCGGTCGATAAAGTCCCAGTTGGCGGCCTGCTCGGGGAACAGGCCGGTGTGCTTGAAGCTCATAGGCTTGAGCTGGAAGGTCAGGTCGCCGTAATGGATGGCCCACTGCTCGGGCAGTTTGCGGATTTCCCACTGCCCGCCGCCCGCATTCGAGCGGTGGTAGATGGCGTTCGGCTTGTCCCACGCGCGGCAGTCTGCCGCACGCGGCCAGATGGCCTGCGGGTCAGGGCGCACCAGCACCTGATTGCCCCAGCGCTCGACCTTTTCGCCGCCGCCGCAGTCGAGTACGGTGTACTCTTTCCAGTTGTCCGCGATCCACATATAACACATACCTCGTTCCGGTGTGAGATTTACACAATATATCAGCTTCTATTCTAACACCAAACGACGGCGCACGCAATCAAAAAGAACATTTGTCAAAACAGGGCTTTTTAGCGAAAACAGCAAAAAACCGGCGCACACAAGCCGCGGAAGCGTTGTGTGCGCCGGAACGAGGAGGAAAGGTCAGGCAGCGGATTGGGCTTGCTGCCGAATCAGGCGTTTGGTGATGTAAATAAACATGATGATACTCATCACGACAGAAACCAAGTCGGCTGCGGGCTGGGAGAAGATGATGCCATTCATGCCGAGGTATGCGCCTGCGATGATGACACAGGGTACAAAGATGAAGCCCTGACGGCTGACCGCCAGCACAAGCGCCGCGGCCGCGCGGCCCATCGCCTGCAAGGCGTTTTGCAGCACGAACATGATGCCCAGCACAGGAGCGGAGAACATCAGCGCGCGCAGCATGGGTACGCCCGCTTCGATGACCGCTGCGTCGTCGATAAAGACCGAGATAATGGAATCCGCAGTGAACCAATAGACGGCGGTCAGGATTACGCCCATGATGGTGGTGCAGATGGCCGAGAAGTTGACTACGCCGCGCACGCGGTGGATATTGTTTGCACCGTAGGCAAAGCCAATGAGCGGCTGCACGCCCATAGCAAGGCCGAGCTGGACGAATACCACCAGCATATTGGCTTTCATGGCCACGCCCATGCCGGCGACGGCGTTGTCGCCATAGCCTGCAAGGTATTTGTTGAGCAGGATGTTGGACAGGCTCATCAGAATGTTATTGAGCGAAGCGGGCAGACCGATCGAGATCACGCCGCCGATGATGCCGCGCACGGCAAAGTTACGCGGATGGATGGACAGCACGGTTTTGCCGCGCAGGAAGTAAAACAGATAGAAGAAGCAGGCGCAGATATTGCCGATGACTGTGGCGATCGCCGCGCCCTTCACGCCCCAGCCGAGCCACAGGATCATGATCGGGTCGAGGATGATGTTGACCACCGTGCCGACCATATTGCCGACCATCGAGGCGGTCGCTGCGCCCTCACCGCGGATCAGGTTGCAGAATGCGTTGGCAAAAATGATAAACGGTGCGCCGATTGAGATCCAGATCAGATAGTCGCGGGCGTAGTCGATGGTGTATTCGCTCGTACCGATGACCGAAAGGATGAACGGCATCGCGGTGAGGAACACGAAAACCATAATGACACCCCATACCAGCGAGCCGTAGCAGCAAAACGCGCTGACTTTTTTGGCGCGCTCGCCTTCGTTTGCGCCCAGCAGGCGGGAGATCAGTGAAGAGCCGCCAATGCCGAACATGTTGCCGAAAGCCATTAGAATGAGGAACACCGGCGTTGCCACTGAGACCGCTGCCACCTGATTGGCGTCGCCCGTCTGGCCGACGAAAAAGGTGTCGACCATGTTGTACAGCACGACCACCAGCATGCTCAGCATAGTTGGTACGGCCATCTGCGCAACTGCCTTTGGGATGGGCGCATCGCGGAATACAGAATCGTTATTATTTCTCATTATATTACCTCCTGTAATAATAACAAACATAGGTAGCTACATAATTGAACAAAAAAATGTCAGCTTTCACTGAGATTTTCACAGACCCGTTTGAGGTAGCTCTGCAGCGCAGCCATTTCCTCTTCGGAAAATCCGCGTGCAGCCTGTGCATCCAGATACACCCGGATTTCGTTCATAACACGCTGTACTTCGTCAAATTTGTCCGTCAAGCGGACGATGCGGCAGCGCCGGTCGCGCTCCGAAACCGCGGTGGTGACAAAGCCTTTCTGCTCCAGCCGATGGATAAAACCGATCACAGTCGGGTGCTTGAGGCGGAAATGCTGGCCGATGTCCTGCACAGTGGTTTCCTGCTCACCGCGGTCAGCCAGAAATTGCAGCACATCACTCTGCGCGCAGGTCAGACCGAGCGGGCGCAACGCGGCATCCGCGTGTGCCATAAACCGGATGTTGATCATTTTGAAATATTCGCCGGGGAAAAGCGAGCTGGACATACAGCACGCCTCCATTTCATTTAAGTAGCTTACTACCTAATTTTAACATAGGCTATGGCAATGTCAAGAGGACGATGGGAAAATCGTCGGAACGCGCAGACCGCCCGCAGAGCGGGCGGTCTGACTTGTGCAGTTTTGTGTAACTGTTGGTTACTTCTTGCGCTTGGCCTTGGCCCAGCCTTTTTTCTTTGGAGGGGCGGGGCGGTGCGCCACAGGACGTGCGCTTTTTCCGGACTTTGCTGCGCGAGTGGACGGCGCAGGCGGCTTTTCGCCGCGCGCAGGACGGATCAGGCACTCTTTGCCAAAGCCAATCAGATCCTCGCGGCCGGCTTTTTTGAGTGCAGCCAACACGATCGGTCGTTTATCCGGTCGGCGCCATTGCAGCAGCGCGCGCTGCATGGCCTTTTCCTCGGGCGTTTTGGCGACATAGACCGGTTTCATCGTGCGCGGGTCGATCTCGGTATAGTACATTGCGGTCGACAGTGTGCCCGGGGTGGGGTAGAAGTCCTGCACCTGTTCGGGCATATAGCCGACACGGTTGAGGTACTCCGCCAGCAGGATCGCATCATCCAGCGTTGCGCCTGGATGAGAGCTCATCAGATAGGGGACAAGGTACTGCTTGCGGCCAAGTTTCTGGTTGATGCGGGCGTACCGCTCACGGAACTGTTCGTATACAGAAAATGATGGTTTGCCCATATAATACAGAGCGTTATCGCTCATATGCTCAGGCGCTACTTTGAGCTGACCCGAAATATGATGCTCGACCAGCTCGCGGAAGAAAGCGTCGTTGCGGTCGGCCATCATGTAGTCATAGCGCAGACCGGAACGCACGAAAACCTTTTTGATGCCCTCGATCTGGCGCAGCTCGCGCAGCAGGTTGAGGTAATCCGTGTGATCGGCTTCGAGATTTTTGCACGCAGAGGGGAACAGGCAGCGCTTGTTTTTGCACAAACCGTGCTCCTCCTGTTGCTTGCAGGACGGGAAGCGAAAGTTTGCCGTCGGCCCGCCGACATCGTGGATATACCCCTTGAAGCCGGGCATTTGCACGATCTGCTTGGCTTCCTCGATGACGCTTTCGTGGCTGCGTGCCTGAATATAGCGTCCCTGATGGAAGGCAAGTGCGCAGAAATTGCACGCGCCGAAACAGCCGCGGTTGTGGATGATAGAGAACTGCACTTCCTGAATGGCAGGCACGCCGCCGAGCGCCTCATACGACGGATGATAGGTGCGCATATAGGGCAGGGCGTAGACGTGATCCATTTCCTCGGTGGTCAGCGGTTTCGCAGGCGGGTTTTGGATGAGCACGCGCTTGCCGTGGCGCTGCAAAAGCGCTTTGCCGCGCACCGCGTCCTGCTCGTCATATTGCAGCTTGACCGAGCGGGCGTAATCGGCTTTATTGGCGCACACATCTTCATAGGACGGACATTCGACTGCGTTTTCCAAGCCGTTTGCGTCGTGTGCCATGTATGCCGTGCCGCGGACGCCGATGCAGGCATCCGCGCCCTTTTTGCCGTGCTTTAAGTTGTTGGCGAGTTCGACGACTGAGTGCTCGCTCATGCCGAACATCAGCCCGTCCGCGCCGGTCGATTCGAGGATCGAGGGCATGACGCGGTCAGCCCAGTAGTCGTAATGCGCAAAGCGGCGCAGACTGGCTTCGATGCCGCCAAGGTAAATCGGCGTGTCCGGAAACGCGCGCCGCGCAAGCATGGAATAGACCGTCACTGCGCGGTCGGGACGCTTGCCCGCTTTGCCGCCGGGAGTGTAGGCGTCGTCCGAGCGGCGCTTTTTGGCGGCGGTGTAGTGCGCAACCATCGAGTCGATGTTGCCGCCATTGATGAGCACCGCGTAGCGCGGTCGGCCCATGGCCACAAAGTCGCGTTCGTCATGGAAATCCGGCTGGCTGAGGATGGCGACCTTGTAGCCCGCGTCCTCCAAAACGCGCGAGATGATCGCGGTGCCGAAGGAAGGGTGGTCGACATATGCGTCGCCCGTGACGAGCAGGAAATCGCAGTAGTACCAGCCGCGATCGACCATATCCTGTTTACTGATTGGGAGAAAACCGTTCATAATTTCCCTTTCGCTAAAACCATAAAAAAATGACCGCCCACTTGCCCCGGGTACGGTCATTTTTTTTGAAATGATAGATACTTAGGGTCAACCGTCTTTGCCGGACTGCCCTTTTTCTACTCTCATTATAACGGATCTGCTCCGTTTGTCAAGCCCAGCCTCAGTTGTCGAGGTAGAACTGTACCAACTCCTGCATCAGCTCGTCGCGGTCGATCTTGCAGATCAGGCTGCGTGCGTTGTTGTGGTTGGTGATGTACGTCGGGTCCTCAGAGAGGAGATAGCCCACGATCTGGTTGATCGGGTTATACCCTTTCTCCTTTAGCGCGTCATAAACCGCAGTCAGCGTGCGCTTCATCTCCTTGTTGGACTCATCTACAAGGCTGAATTTTCTCGTGCCGTCAAGCATGTCTGTCTCCTTTCCGATCCTACCGGTGGTTTTTTGCTATAAACAGCATAATACAAAACGGCCGAAAAGTAAAGCCTTATCCGCGCAAAACCGCGCCGAAATCTTTTTCCAACGCTGCCAGCGCCTGCTTCATGGCCTTATCGCATTCCTCGTCGGTCAGCGTGCGGTCGGGCGCGCGCATGCTCAGCGAGTAGGCCACCGACTTCTTGCCCTCCGGGATGCCCTTGCCCTTGTATACGTCGAACAGATTAACGTTTTCCAGAATGTGGCCTGCGGCCTTCTCAATCGCGGCCTGCATGGAAGCAGCCGGTACCTCGTCATCGACCAGAACGGCGATATCGCGGGTTGAGGCCGGGAACTTGGGCAGCGGATGGTAGAGCTTGACCGGGTCGATCGCTTCAAACAGAGCGTCCAGCGGCAGCTCGGCGGCGAGTACCTCGCCGGACAGACCGTAGCGCGCGGCGACCGTCGGATGCACCGTGCCGAACACGCCGACCGGCTGGCCGTCGATCAGGACATTTGCGCAGCGGCCCGGATGATAGGACGGATTGCTCTTTTCCGGCATGAACTGCACGTTCTTGACGTTCAGCTCGCGGCAGATCGCTTCGATCACGCCCTTGAACTGGAAGAAGGACAGGCGGCCGTAAGTGCCGAGGGTGAGTACCTTCTCTTCGTGCGGCAGCACATCCGGATCGGCTTTGCCGTCCTTGACGGTCGGGGTGTAGATCGTGCCCAGCTCGAACAGCGACGCGGTCGGGTTACGGTGTGCGTGGTTGTGTGCGAGCGATTGCAGCATGGAGGGCAGCACGGTCGTGCGCATGATGCTGAAGTCCTCGCCCAGCGGGTTCAAAATGGTCGTGGAGATACGGCGCGGGTCGTCCTGCGCCCAGCCGATCATGTCATAGAACTTCGGGGAGATGAACGAGTGGCTCATCGCCTCGTCAAAACCGGCCTCACGGCAGGTCAGGGAGACATTTTGCTCCGCCATCTGCTTGGGTGTGTATTCACCCTGCACCATTTCACCGGCGTACAGTGTGGTCGGGATCTTGTCGTAGCCGTACATGCGTGCGACTTCCTCCGCCAGATCGCACATGCGTGCGATGTCCACGCGGAAAGACGGGATGATAACCTTGTCGTCCTCGACGCGGAACTCAAGACGCTCGAGGTACGCCTTCTGCTCGTCGGCAGACAGGTCAAGGCCGAGCAGCGCATTCATCTTGTCCGGCTCGAAAGGCAGCGTCTTGGGGGTCAGGTCGGCGGCGCATGCGTCAATGATGCCGTCTACGACCTCGCCCGCGCCGAGCATTTCGACCAGCTCGCACGCGCGCTGCACGGCGGGCATGGTCAGCGACGGGTCAAGTCCCTTTTCAAAGCGGCCGGATGCTTCGGTGCGCATGCCGAGCGCCTTGGCTGTCACGCGCACGGTTGCGCCGTGGAAGCAGGCAGACTCGAAAACGACCGTCTTGGTGTCGTCCTCGATTTCTGAGTTTGCGCCGCCCATAACACCCGCGACTGCAACCGGCTTGTCATTGTCGCAGATGGCGAGCATTTTGTCGGTCAGGTCGTGATCCTGCCCGTCAAGGGTCTGGATGGACTCGCCGTTGCGCGCGCGACGCACGACGATTTTGCCGTCCGACAGGCAGGAGTAGTCGAATGCA
Organism: uncultured Agathobaculum sp.; assembly: GCF_963927765.1. Lineage (NCBI taxonomy): Bacteria > Bacillati > Bacillota > Clostridia > Eubacteriales > Butyricicoccaceae > Agathobaculum > uncultured Agathobaculum sp. The sequence goes on from NZ_CAWVCU010000063.1 coordinate 14,777, forward strand.
TGCATCGGCTGGCCGTACTCGAGCATGACATAGTTGGTGATGTCAACGATGTTGTTGATCGGGCGCACACCGCAGGCGTGCAGACGCTCGCGCATCCACGCGGGGGACGGCTCGATCTTGATGTTTTTCACCAGACGCGCGGTGTAGCGCGGGCAAAGGTCGGTATCAACGACTTCAACCGACATATATTTGTTGATGTCGTCGCCCGAGCCCTTGACAACCGGCTCCTTGACCGAAAACGGACGGTCGAAGGTCGCGGCGGTCTCGCGGGCAAGGCCGATGACGCTGAAGCAGTCGGCGCGGTTAGAGGTGATTTCAAAATCTGCAACATAGTCGTCCAGACCAAGGATTTTTTTGATATCCTCGCCCACGGGCGTGCCTTCGGGCAGGAATAGGATACCATTCTCGCAGGCGTAGGGCACGCAGCCGTGCGTCAGCCCCAGCTCCTGGAACGAGCACATCATGCCGTTGGAGACTTCGCCGCGCAGCTTGCCCTTGGTGATCTTAACGCCACCGGGCAGCGTGGACTTGTGCAGCGCGACCGGGCAGATCTCGCCGACCGATTCGGGCGTCACGTTGGGCGCGCCGGTGACGATCTGGACGGGCTCTTCCTTGCCCACATCGAGCTGGCAGATTTTGAGATGGTCGGAGTCCGGATGGTCGACGACGGACAGGACCTTGCCGGTCACGACGTTTTCGATCTCCGCGCCGAGGTAGTAGACCTCCTCGACCTTGGAGCCGGACATGGTAAGCCGTGCGTCATACTCCTTGGGCGTGACGCCGGAAATATCGGTATAATCCGAAAGCCAGGAAAGCGGCAGTTTCATAATGGATTAGCGCTCCTTTATCGTAATGTTCAGGATACCGCGCCGTCAGGCGCGCATTTTATAAAGGCTGCAAAGCAGCCGAAAAAACCGGGAGCATGTATCACGGTTTTTTCACAAGTGCGGAGAAAAGTTTTGATTATCGGAACTTTTCGTAGCGTGAGACGCATCCGCGCATTGGCGCGGTGCGGCTTTTCGTTCGAAAGCGTGGTTTCGAACGAAGTTCTTAGAACTGTTCCAGGAACCGCACATCGTTCTCATAGAACAGGCGGATATCGTCGATCTTAAAGCGTCCCATGACCGTGCGCTCCAGACCGATGCCGAACGCATAACCCGAATACTCCTCCGGGTCGATGCCGCTCATTTCGAGTACCTTGGGGTGTACCATGCCGCAGCCGAGAATTTCGATCCAGCCCTCGCCCTTGCACAGCGGGCAGCCCGCACCGTGGCAGCGGTAGCACTGGATGTCCATTTCAGCGCTCGGCTCGGTGAACGGGAAGTGGTGCGGGCGGAAACGGACGACCGTGTCCTCGCCGTACAGCTTTTTGGCGAACAACTCGAGGATGCCCTTGAGGTCAGACATACGGATGCCCTTATCAACGACCAGACCCTCGATCTGATGGAACAGCGGAGAGTGGGTCGCGTCGACCGCGTCCGAGCGGTACACACGGCCGGGCGCAATGATGCGGATCGGCGGCTTTTTCTGCTCCATGACGCGCACCTGCATGCCCGAGGTCTGCGTGCGCAGCACGACGTTATCCGAAATGTAGAATGTGTCCTGCGTGTCGCGCGCAGGATGATCCTTCGGGATGTTGAGCGCTTCAAAGTTGTAGTGGTCCAGCTCGACCTCCGGGCCTTCCGCAATCGAGAAGCCCAGACCGATGAAGATTTCCTTCAGCTCGTCCAGCACGATGTTGAGCGGATGCTTTTTGCCGATGACAACTTCTTCGCCCGGCAGGGTCACGTCGATGGTCTCGGCTTCCAGCTTGTGCGCCAGCGCGGCCTGCTCGATGGCTTCCTTCTGCTTGTCGATGATGGTTTCAATCTCGGCGCGCACATCGTTGATGAGCTGGCCGACGACCGGACGTTCCTCCGCGGCCACGTCCTTCATGCCCTTGAGGAGCGCGGTCAGCTCGCCCTTTTTGCCGAGAAAGCGCACACGCGCCTCGTCAAGTGCGCGAGCATCGCCCGCTGCGGCAAGCTGATCTTTTGCGGCCTGCAAAATGCCTTGCAGTTTTTCTTTCATGGTGACTCTCCTTTATGAAAAATCGTTCAGGGACGCAACAAAAAAAGCCTTTCGTCCCGCAAAATAGGGACGAAAGGCGTATCAAACATCTTCCGTGGTACCACCCTGATTCCCGGACAGGCCGGGCACTCATTGAACGCCGGTAACGGGGCGTTACTTCGCCTGCGCCTACTGGAAAAGCCGTTCAGCGCCGGTGCTCGCAGGGGAACTTCGCGTCAGGTCTCTTTGAACGGCTCGCAGCCAAAGGCCGTTTT
>NZ_CAWVCU010000064.1:0-14029 GCF_963927765.1 uncultured Agathobaculum sp.
CCATGACACGAGCCTATCTTGCTACCGCAGCCGCTGTGCTGGCGATTGCGCTTGCCGTTTTTTCGATGGCCTCCGTCCTGCCTATATAATTCTTCTCTCTCTTTTTGCCGCCTCAGGCGGCCTACGTTCCCCCATTGCCATGCATGGCAAAAAGCAGGTCTGGATAAAAATCCAGACCTGCTTTTTTATGTTTTTAATGCGTTTGCTGTGTGATAATGAATACAGGAATATACCACAACAGCAAATACAGCAACAAATTTGTCACCGGCAGTGCGTCCGCTGCATTCTGTGATACCAGATACGCAACGATCAGCATACCGCAAACACCTGCGAATGCACCCAGCGTCAATGCGGAGCGCACCGCACTAGCCAGCTTGTCTGCACAGCGCAACACCTGCACAAACGCCCCCGCTCCTTCGCGCGTCAGAATAGCGGCGGGTGCATCTCCATTGGAGTAGTTCGGATCGAGCAGCCGCGTCACGCCAGCCGGCTCAGGCTGGTCAGCAAAGCCGCGACGCAAATCGAACTCTGTCTCTACCATCGCGGGAGAGATATTGAAGTCCCGCACCGCCAGCACCGCATTCATATGCATACGGCGCATCATGCGCATAGCGCGATAAGTATGCTTGGTCGGTTGATAGCGCAGCGTGAGCACACCCGCGAGTGCGTTATCCACTACCAGATACGAGCAGACCTGCTCACCCTGACCGGACGGGATGCGAATACCCATTTTGACCATCAGCGCCGCCGTACCCAGTACCACGCGGCTGGTGCCGATGTCGCCCGTCAGGCCGCCTTCCACTTCTTGCACGTTGCGTGCCGCCAGCGTCACGCCGTAGCGCTCGCGCGTGGCATCCGTCAGCACACGGCCCAGCTCCAAACCGGCCGCATCCGCCAGCGCTGCCGCACAGGCAAGCACCTTATCATCCGACAGGCGACCCATGTTCTGCAACGATTCCAGACTGATCGAGCCGGACGGGAACAGATCGTTCTCAGTCAGCACGACTTCTTCTGTGCCGCGCAGCAGATTGGCCTGCCGCGCACCCGCAATCGCCGCGCCAGAAGCCAGCAAACGGCGGGATACATTTTTATAGCTTGCGCCAAATGCACAAATCAGGCCGAGTGGCGCAGAAACCGACAATATAGCAGAAAATGCCCAGAAGAAACGCACCGGCTCCCCACGTCCAACCGAAGCCAGCAAGGCAAAAATGATCGAAGCCGCCAACGCAACCGGTACATAGATCATGGAGAAGCGATCCACAGTGTCGGGGCGCTCCATTTCGGTCAGAAATGCTTTTTCCGCATGCAGCGGCCCCTTGACTGCACGGCAGGCATCGTCCTCCGCATCATAATGGCTGTAAATCGCCGCAGGTTGCTCTGCCGAGCAAATGGCCTGATACGCGCGGGCACGCGCGGCAAATCGACCGCGTTCCTCTCGCATGGCCGCATACAACAGCAAAATGCTGACCGCCAGATACGGTATCTGCACACCAGACTGGTTGTCAAATACGATGATAGACGCCCCGTGCAGCAGCGCTGCAAGGATGGCAAACGACACCAGCGAAGCGCGGTCCGGCATACCGTGCAGCAAATTGTAAAAACCCATGCCGAACACATCAATACCGACAAACAACGCGATGAATTGCAGCAGCAGCAAGATGCCGATGCCAATCGTCGGATTTTCCACGACATCAATCGCCACCGGAATCGGCAGCACTTCAATGCTGGGCGCAAGACTGAGATATGCCGCAGCAATCGCAAGGATCAGCACGACGATCGAACGCGCGGATAAGCCCTGCGCGCGCCGCTTGAATGCACGCTGCGCCTGCGCTGGATCTCGCAATTGGATTTCCTCTTCCTCTTCCGCCTGCTCGGCCGCAATGCGCGCCGCGCGGGCTTCCTTGCGCGTCATTTTCACGCCGCGCCCTGCATGCTTGGAAGAAGCCATCTCCTCGGATATATCTTCCTCCGGCAGATCCGGAATATCATCAAATTCCTCTTCGGCTTCCGCAGCCTGCTTGGCTGCCAGCTTTGCTTCGCGCTTCGCCTGCCGGGCTGCTGCCTTGGCAGCTGCTTTTTCCTGACGAGCGGCTGCTTTGGCTTCGCGCACTGCAATGCGCGCCGCGCGCTCATCCTGCTCTGCCTCTTCAAAAGCGGTCAGGTCAGGAATCTGCTCCTCTTCGGATTCGCCCCTGCGCGGCGCACGCTTTTTCGGTGCGGTACGCGGCGCCGTCTGCGGTGCAGCTTCTGCCTGCACCGGCGCTGCCTTCGGCACTTCCGGCTCCGGCACATGTACCTGCGGCGCCGCCTTAGGTGGCTCTGCTTTGGGTGCCGGTTGCTCCGGTGCTGCTCGGAAAGTCACTGGCTCAGAGCGGGGCACATGGCGCGATGGCGCCGGCGTGCCGCCCTCTACCTCAGCGATAATCGAATCCAGATCGAACTCATCCCCATCCGGTACGTCACTGAGCATTGCCTTGATCGCTTCCAGATTCATGGTTTCGTCTTTTCTGTCCATATCCTTATCCGTTTGCCTCCTTTAATCGGCCTGCGTCCGGCGGCGCACCGCTTCAAACAGCAGCACTGCCGCCGCATTGGATGCATTCAGCGAATTGACCCGACCGCGCATCGGAATGCTGACAATATAATCACATTTGTCTCTCGTCAGGCGGCTGAGGCCCTGTCCTTCCGAACCAATCACGATCGCTGTGGGACGGTCAAACGCCGCCTCATACAGCCCAACCGTACCATCGGCCTCCGCACCGAATAGCCATACGCCGCGCTCCTTCATCTCGTCAAGCGTCGCGGCAAGGTTGTTCGCCTTGTGCACGCCCACATAGGCCAGCGCGCCTGCCGCCGCACGCGCTACCGCCGCTGTCAGACCGACCGCGCGGCGCTTGGGGATAATCACACCATGCGCGCCTGCCGTTTCCGCCGAGCGGATGATCGCGCCCAGATTATGCGGATCTTCGATACCGTCACATACCACAATCAGCGGCACCTCGCCGCGCTCTTCCGCCACGCGGAAAATATCGTCGAGCGAAACGTATTCCTGTGCTGCCGCCTGTGCGATTACGCCCTGATGGTTGCCGGTCGGGCTCATGTGATCGAGCTTGCGGCGGTCACAGGTGACCACCGGCACGCCATGTCGCCGCGCTTCCGCTGCCACATCACCAATGCGCGCACCCTCAGCCACAAAAACCTTGTCCACCGCACGCCCCGCGCGCAGCGTTTCCAGCACCGCATTGCGGCCCTCGATCAGCGTACCGTCGTCCTCCCGCGGGGGACGGCGTTTGTTTTTTATATCAGCCATATTCCTACGCTCCAAAAAACCTTAGATATTGGCATTATAGCACACTTTCCCCACCACATTCAATGTTATACGCTTAAAAAACGGAAAATGCGCCTTCTTTTCCCCATTTATATGCAAAAAGACGGGGTCTTCACCCCGTCCTCTGTGCATTTTGGGAAAATTACAGCGGCTGCTCCACACCGTTGATGCGGGCATGCTCGCCTTCCTCAAGCGGAATGAGCAGACACTTCTGCCCATCCACCACGTCCGCACGGATGCGGCTTGCGCGTTCCTGCGGCACATGCAGCTCGATTTCTGCATCCTCGCGCCACGGCGCATCATCCTCCGCATCGACACGCTGCGCCGCCTGCGCGGCCAGCTCCTGCTGCAAAACCGCTACCTTCTGCTCGAGCGCCGCGGTATGGGCACGGGCTGTGCCTTCCTCGACCAGTTTACTGTCCAGCACATTATCCGCCACCGGCGGCGTATCGCCGAACACATGCGTATAGCTTTTTTCCATCAATTCGCGCACCTTTTCCGGCACCTCCGCTTCGGTGGCGAGACCGGACAGCGTTTCCGCCGTCAAGCTGACCGGCGGCAGGGACTCGTCCTCTTCCCGCTCGGCCACCATACCGCTGATGGTTTTCTGGATCTGGAAAAAGGCGGCATCCGCCTGCTCCTCATCCTCTCCGAAGGCGTCCAGCACCACGCTCCGGAATGCCTGCTTGTCCTCCGCCGCCGTACGCTGCGGCACGCAGCCGAGCACCTGCTCGACCAGTTCCGGGTGTGAGCTTTTGCCGGTTTTGACATAATACATCACAGCGTTGACATCGCTGCCGCGGTTTGCAAACGCCGGATAAACAAAGCCCAGATCAGGCAGACCGACCACCCAGTCGCGCACGCGCGCGCCGATGCGGTTTTCGTCCTCGCGGTAGCCCAGCGCTGGCTTGGACAGCTCGACCGGACAGATGGCACAAAGTATGTACTCGTAAATCTCCTCGGATTCGTCCTGCTCCTCACCTGAGGTCGCCTTAGATGGTACATCGTAAATATCATGATATACCAAAATCAGATAGTTGCCCGGATACGCATACTCCGCGATGATCTGCTCGTACAGCCGATCAAGCAATTCCTCATTCCCCAACTTGCTCTCTTTGAGCGCGAGCAGATACTTCTGATGCTCCGCCGCAGATTCGCTGCGGTCAAACTCCAGTTCGAGCAGATTGCTGCCCAGCGTACCGGACAGCGTTTTCTTAGCAATCTCCAGATATTTATAAAACTCGTCCTCTTCCAGTTCGGAAAAGGATTCGCTGAATTTAAGCACCACCTGCTTGCCGCTGTTGACATAACAGCCGCACATGCGTCCGAAGGTGCATTCGGTCTTTTTCAAGCGGCGGCGCAGCTCGAGCACATCGCCCTTGGTGATATTCATGTTGCTTCTCTCCTGTTCTGCGCCCTGTGCGGGCCGATGATCTTCCGTCTTAGTATACGGCATCCCGCAGGCGAAAGGCAAGGGATTTTTGACGCTTATGCGCGGAACACGGTTTCTCCTGCCTTGACCGTTTCGAGCACGCGGATGTCCCGCAACTTGTCAGCAGACACAGTAAGCGGGTCGGCGTCCAGCAGCACCAGATCGGCAGTTTTGCCCGGCCGCAGCGAGCCTTTGCGTTCTTCCTCAAAATATTGCCGCGCCGCATTGACCGTCACCGCGCGCAGCGCATCCATGACCGGAATACGCTCATCCGCACCCAACGTCACGCCGTCTTTAGTCTCGCGCTGCACCGCGCACCAGATCGTGTGCAGCATATCAGGCGGCAGGACGGGCGCATCCTGATGGAACGTAAAGGGGATACCACGCGCAAGCGCAGACCCCGCCGCACTGATGCGCGAGGCGCGCTCCATTCCGAAATTGCGTATATGCACATCACCCCACTGATGAATATGCGCGATAAAGAACGACGGGATCACGCCCAGACGCGCCACTTCGTCCATTTGATCGCGCGCCAATAGCTGCGCATGGATCATCACCGGCCGCAAGTCACGAAAGTCCGAACGTTTCTTCTCTGCCGCTGCAATGGCAGCAAGATACTGTGCCGCGGCGGCATCCCCGTTGCAGTGCGCCAGCGGCTGCATGCCGCTGCGATAAGCCGTCGTCAGCGCCTGCCGCAACGCTTCGTCCGTCATGGTGGGATAGCCACAGTAGCCGTCCGCTGCGTCTTGATACGGCGCGCGCAACCATGCCGTTCGTCCCTGCGGCGATCCATCCAGAAACATCTTGCAGCCGCCTAGCTTGAAATGCCGGTCATACCGCCGCACCGCTTCCGGGAATGCGTCGCAGATATCGTCCAGCACATCCACGCCCGGATAGGCAATCACGTCGAGCTCAAGCAGCCGGTGCGCCAGCAGCGCCTGATATAACCCCACCAGGCTTTCCGGCATCATTCCCTCTTGCACCGTCGCAATACCGTAAGAAGCATAAAGCTGCTGCGCCCGTCGGCAAGCATCCAGCAAATCCGCCAGATCGGGCGCGGGAACCTTCTGCTGGTACTGCAAAAAGGCATTTTCCTCCATATAACCGGTCAGCTGACCGTTTTCTTTGCCAATGGCACCACCCTCGGGCGCCGGTGTATCCGGCGTGACGCCGAGCAGCTCAAGCGCCAGCGTGTTAAACACGCCCATGTGTCCGGACTGATGCACCAGCATAATAGGGTGATGCGCGGATACGCGGTCGAGCACCTCGCGTGTCGGATGCTGCTGCTCGGCAAGCGCGTTCTGGTCATAGCCCTTGCCGACCACCCACTGCCCGTCGGGCACACGATTATCCGTGATAAAACGCGTCAACGCGCCCTCAATTTCGGAAAAGTTCACCGTTTCCCCGAGCGGGGCTTGCAGCATCGCATAAGCTGCACCGGAAAAGTGGCTATGTGCGTCAATAAAAGCTGGCAGCAGCACGCGGCCGTCCAGATTGATCTCTGCTGCATCTTTGGCGCGTGCGTGTAAACGCTCATAATCCCCTACCGCAGCGATCACGCCATTTTCCACCAGCAGTGCCTCTGCCTGCCCATTCTCTTCCATGGTATGGATCGTACCGCCATAATACAGCATCTTCATAGCCATTTCCCTCTTTCCAGTTGCCTTTGGTTTCAGTATAACACGCACACACCAAAATAGTTGAATAGACTGTGAATTTTCCATTTTCCCTAGATAAAACAGACCGGTGTCTATCCTGACACCGGCCTGTTCTCATTTACGCCTTACTGTTTGATTTTTCGTTGTGAACTGCGGACGTTTCCGGCAAAAGCACCTCGCAGGTGCCGGAAATCCGGTCGTGCAGCATGCGTCTGCTCGGCGTATATACACCCAGCATCACCGATACGATGGTGATTGCCACCATACCGATGCGCACTGCATCCGCTGCGCCGTCGCCCGCCGCGCGGGCCAACAGCTCGCGCAACAGCTGGCTCGGGAATGCCACCGCGCCTTCCAGCACCAGCAGACCAACCACCTGCCGAAGAAGCAGCTTGTCCGCAGACACCGGCTCGCCGTTATCCGCGCGCACGATTTTCAGCCGCAGCAGACGCTTACCCGGCGTTTGGCCGTTCCAGAGCAGCGGCACCAGCCAGTAATATAGTACACCCAACAAGATCGCAACCGTTCCCCAGAGCCATCCCGCGCCATCCGGCGGCAGCGATGTGTCCAGCGCAGCGATCCCCGTACGCATGGAGTTGACCAGCAGAAGCGGCGCACCGCACACCATTGTTGCCAGATACCAGTCCACCGCATATGCTGCCAAACGGCGCAGCGGATGGATGCCTTTACCCTTCATTTCTTTCTTTTTCTGCAATGTCATTCCACTCCATCCGATTGACCGGTATATATTACCGGCATCCTGTTTTTATGATTCTACCGCAATCTCTGCCGGAACCGCTTGTTCCTCCTCCAGATACTGCTTATCCAGTGCGGTAATAAACGGATAATAGATCAAACCGCCAATGACGATTACCACCAGCTGCAGCACGCCGCCGCGCCAGTCGCCGCACATCATCCAGCCGCCGAACGGCGCGGGCAGAGTCCACGGAACGGTAACGCCGGTCGGATAAGGCACCAGACCGAAGTACATGGCGCAGAACGAAATCAGCACGGTCACCGGCGGAACGATGAAGAACGGAATCGCCATCATCGGGTTAAGCACCATCGGCAGGCCGAAGATGATCGGCTCGTTGACGTTGAAGATGCCGGGCAACAAGCCGAGCTTACCCAGCGACTTGATGCGCTTGGAGCGGCAGCGGAACGCCATGATCGCCGCCAGCGACACCGTATTGCCCGTACCACCGAGGAAGATGATATGGTTGGCAAAGTCCTGCGTGACGATGTACGGACGAACTGCATCCGCCGCCACATTGAATGCATCCAGATTGGCAAAACGCGCCGCATACCACAGCGGACCCATGAACGAGTCGATAACCGCCGTGCCATGAATACCGAAGAACCACAAAATCGAGTTGAGGATGGTGATAAACAACGTACCGATGAACGTTGTACCGATGTTGGTCAACGGCATCTGGATCACCGTGACAATGAAGTTCGTCACCGTGCCGAATGGCGTTGCCGCAAACACCAGACGAATCGCGAGGAACAGAATCACAATGATCGTTGCCGGAATGAGCGCTTCAAACTGACGCGAGACAAAGCTCGGTACGGATTCCGGCATTTTGATCTTCAGGTTTTTCTTGAGCAAAACCGCATACAGCTTGGTTGCAAGCAGCGCGGTCAGCATTGCGGTAAACAAACCACTCGCCTCAAAGCTGGAAGCAGCATAGCCGCCCTCTTCCATCTGCTGAAGCAGCAGGAAGTAGGCCGAAATGGAAATGGCGACCGCGGGCAGCGGCTCAACCCCCTCTTCCGACGCCAGCGAATGCGATACGCCGACCACCGCAAACAGCGCAACCAGACCCATCGTCGCAGGATTGACCATATCCCAGCACCACGAGCCCCAAACATCGCCCACCAGTGAGGTCATAAAGTCGTGGAACGCCTGCACCGGGAAATCACCGATGACAATGGCGATCGAACCGATGATGAGCAACGGCATGGACAGCATCAGACCGTCACGCAGCGCAACCAGATATTTGTTGCTGGACAGCTTCTGCGACATCGGCATCAGATGTGTCTCCATAAATTCCGTAATTTTATTCATTTTCTTTCCCCCTTGCTGAAAACTGCCTTGGTCTTATTGTAAGACAGGGAAGTGCTCCCCATTGACCGCAATGTATTCATCCAAAATCTTATGAGCCAGATCGGTATCCACCACCGTGCGGTTGACGACCAGTGCCTGCAACGCCTTCTGGTAAGAGCCTTCAAGCGCCGCATCCACGGTCAGCTTCTCATACGCATACTGACTTTCCAGCAGGCCCTTTTCAAACGTGCCAGCCGGCGCAATGCGCAGCGGCTCCGCTCCGCGCGCACCGACGCGGCAGGCAACCTCAAGCATCATCCCATCCGAGAGGTTTGGCACAATACCATTGTTTTCGGTCATCAGCAGGAAGATCTCGCCCTGATTATACGCAATGCTCATAGCAAGTTCTACGATATACGTCGCGTGCGCGTCGTTGTGCGCGATCGTTGCCGACTCAAACTCACCGTCTGCATTTTTATGCGAGCCGCGGCTATATTTGCGATCCATGTCAAACTTGGTTCCGCGGATCTTGCCGAGCGCAGCGATCTCGTCGCAATACGCCTTGACGCGCTTCTCACGGCCATCCATGACCGTGTTGGCACGGGTGTAGTTGGGATCGGTGTGCGCAACCATCGTATTGGGATACAGATAGTACTGCATATAAGTATTAGGCAGCGAGAACGGAAAATCCTGCACCATCTTTTCGAGATGCTTGAAGGTGAAATTCCAGTAATCGTCGTTTTTGCCCGAAAAGCCCAGCTCATCGTCGCAATTGCCGCGCTTGAGCTTCGCCAGGATCTCCGGCAGGACATCCTCACCGGTTTTCTTATCATACATGGCGGTAAACCAACCGAAATGGTTCAAACCGTAGTACCGCGGCTCAATATCCGTGCGTTTGCGGCCGCCTGCAAGCGGACAGAAAATATCCATGATCGAAATTGGCATGTCACAGATATTGATGAGACGATAATCATCCGGGAACACCCGCTTGGTCGCCTCTGCCACAATGGCCGCCGGGTTGGAATAGTTGAGAATCCACGCTTCAGGCGAATAACGGCGGATCGCGCGCACCAAGTCGATCATCGCCGGCACTGAACGCATGCCGTACGCGAAACCGCCTGGACCGCAGGTCTCCTGCCCAATCACACCATACTTGAGCGGGATCTTTTCATCCAATTCGCGCATTTTCAAACCGCCCGGTCGAATCTGCACCAGTGCAAAGTCAATATCGGTAAACGCGGTTTCTGCGTCGGTTGTATACGAAAAATCCACCTCCGGATAGTATTCCCGGAACAAAATCTCGCCAAAGCGGCCGATATGCTCCTGCCGTTCGGCATCAATGTCGTATAAAACGACACGGCGCAGCGGAAAATGCTCCCGCACCAGACAAAGCATTTCCAGCATATCCGGTGTATAAGTACTTCCCCCGCCCGCAATTACGATTGAAAACTGTTTCATGCGGCATTTCCTCCTTGCATCCTCTTTTGGCAGCAAAAAAACGTCTGCATTCTCTTGCTCTTGTATCATAAGCATAAAGAATGCAGACGTTTTTTCAAGCGTTTTGGATGAATAAAAAATTTGTCAACTGCATAAAAAACATGTTTCTGTTTTTCCCTCACCTGTTGCGGCCAATCACACAGCATGCTAAAATGCAGATAGCCACATGGTCAGCTTTCCTGTTGCAGCCGGTCTACCAGCCGGGAGAGGATATACTCAAACAGAATGATCGTGCGGCCGATAAAGAAATCCGGCACATTATAAGCAACCGAACCGCCTGTGCGGATCACCAGACGGTTATCGCTCATGCGCGCCAGCGTGGAGTCCCCGTGCGCGGTGATGGTATACAGCTTGTGGTGCAGCGTCTGCGCATGCAGGGCGATATCGACCAAATCGCGCGTTTCACCACTTTTGGATAAAATGATGGTCAGGCTTGGCTCGTTGCCGCCCCGCATCATATCCACTGGCGCTCCGTCGTAAGCCAGAATGCCAAGTGTCGCCAGACGCCGCATAAAATACGAGGACGCAATCGTGGAAAAGCCCAAACCCACAATAAATATGCAGCGGTTTCGGCAGCGCAGCAGCTCGTCGGCAAATGCTTCGATACAAGCCGTGTCCACGGTTTCCAAAATGCTCGTCAGGTCAATTCCGGCCGCCGCATCCCGCTCCGCTTCGGAATGACGGCGCAGGGAATACATCATATCGCTATAGCCCTGATACCCCAGCTTTTTGGACAGCTTGATCACCGTTGTTGTCGATACAAAGGATTGCTGCGCAATTGCGCGGATATTGACTTTTGCATCCCCATGCTCCACGGCGCGGAGAATACACTCCAACACCCGATGTTCGGTTTCATTGAGCAAATACCGTTTGGATAAATCGATCAGATTCATTGCTCTACCCCCGCCGAATTTGTTTTTCTGTTAGTATATCATATTTTTTATATCATTCACAAGAGGAGGTATTCCAGTTATGAACGTATTACTGCTTTGCTCGCAGGGCATGTCCACCGGCATGCTGTGTGACCGAATTTCTGCCGCCGCCAAGGAGGACGGCTGCGATATGACCGTATGGGCAGCCAGCGAAATCAAGGCGCGCGAGCATGTCGGCAACGCAGATATCATCCTGCTCGGGCCGCAGATCCGCTATCTCAAAAAGCGCATTGAGGAGATCGCGGAAGGCAAGCCGGTAGAGGTCATTGATATGATGGCATACGGCACCATGGACGGCAAAAAGGTCTATGGCGATATCAAGAAGATCATGGGAGTATAACAATGGCCATCACGCAAGAACAACTGGAACAAGCCTGCTTTCAGCTGATTTCCTTCAGTGGGGCAGCGAAGAGCGACTATCTGGAAGCAATCGAACACGCTAAGCGCGGTGATTTTACCGAGGCGGAAGCTGCTATCGCACGCGGCAATGAGGAATATCTGCAAGCACACAACGCACACTTTGACCTGATTCAGGAGGAAGTAAACAGCGAAAACGGGCTTTTGACCCGCTTGACGCTGGTGCATGCAGAGGATCAGCTTGCCATGGCAGAAACCTCGCGTCTATTCTCCGAACAGATCGTAGAGCTCTACCGCAGATTGCAGAAGTAACGTCTATGCGTTTGTATTCTGCATACAGGCCTGCATACTATGCTTGAATATAAACAGAGGGACTTCCCGTATATCGGGAAGTCCCTCTGTTTCTCATAAGGTTGGTTCTCCTACATTGAGCATTCGCTCAATACTTGTCGTAATATGATGCGTCAGATGTATCAGACGGCATACTGGGCTGTGGCGCGGTATAATCGGTGGTTTCTGGTGCGAAATAATCGGTGCGGGGCATACCTGTATCGGCAAACTTGAACTTGCCAACCAACGATTTCAGCATGCTTGCCTGACCGGACAGCTCCTCGCTGGCTGCCGCACTTTCCTCCGCCGTTGCAGAGTTGGTCTGCACCACGCTGGAAACCTGATCCAGTCCCAGTGCGATCTGGTCAGCCGACTGCGCCTGCTCTGCCGACGCTGTTGCAATTCGTTTAATGGATTCCATAACCTCATTGGCACCTTCGACGGTTTCTTCCAAAACCTTTTCTGTATCCGCAGCCAAAGCACTGCCGTTTTCCACCGCATAGATCGAGTTTTGAATCAACTCTTGCGTATTCTTCGACGCCTCCGCCGATTTGCCCGCAAGGCTTCTCACCTCATCGGCCACAACCGCAAAGCCCTTACCGGCCGCACCTGCACGGGCCGCTTCTACTGCTGCATTCAATGCAAGAATATTGGTCTGGAAGGCAATATCATCAATGGTCTTGATGATGCCCTGAATCTGCTGCGAAGTCTGCTTGATCTCCTCCATAGCAGACACAAGCTCCTGCATTTTCTGCTTGCTTTCATTGACTTTGACGCCGGTAGCCGTTGTCAATTCATTTGCAGAATCCGTATCCTTCGCATTCTGATTGATTCGCATACTGATTTCCTGCACCGTCGCAGCCAGTTCTTCGACTGCGCTTGCCTGTTCCGTAGCGCCTTGGCTCAACGCCTGCGCACCGTTGGATACCTGATCCGCGCCCGATGCAACCTGATTGGCTGCTAGGTCGATTTCCCGGAACGCGTCGCTAAGCGATGCGCTGATTTGCTTCATCGAGGTTTCAATTTCCGCAAAATCGCCAATGTATGCGATATCCATCTTGATATCCAGATTGCCCTGAGAAATCTGCATCAGCTTCTCATGGATATCCTCGATAAATGCTTTCAGATGGCCACGCATTTGGTGCACAGAATAGACAAGCATACCCAATTCCGAGGTGTCTTCCTGCATTTTTCCTTCAATCGACAGGTTGCCCTTGGAAAACTCGATCATTTCTTCCTGTATCACCTTCAGCGGACGAATCACTTTTTTCCTTGTGAACAGCGTGCTGAAAATCTGGAATACAATAATCAGACAGACAAGGATAATCACCACAATCTGCATGATGAACACATTGGTTTTCTGCTGCGCAATTTCTGAATCCAGACGTGCCTGAAACGTCTCAACAAATTGATCTTGCAGATATTGAATTTGGCTCAAATCCGAGCTGTATTGATTACCAAAAACATATTCCAGTGCAGAATCAATATCGCCGGACATTGCCGAATTCATTGCACTTTCTTCCAACGGAACCAAGGTGTTGGAGATCTGCGACATCTCGGTGATGAGAGCCTTCTCATCTTCCGTAATACCTACCTGCTCCATTCTGCTGTAGCCGATTTCACGGTTTTGCAAATTGTTTACTTCATTCTGATAGTTGTCGTGATATGTTTTTTCGCCGGTAGCAGCACAGGCTCGTGCCTGCTCGGTTAAGTAACTGGATGCATCCAGAAATTGCTGCGCAGCCGCTGTGAGTTCATTCCCATTGCTGTACATTTCCATGGCACGATTATTCATGGACACTGACAGCAAGAAAGCGATTGTCAAAATGATAACCAATACAACAGTTCCCAGATTCAACGCGGTTAGCAATGTTGATTGTTTAACTGCCTTTTTCATGCTATTTTTGCCCCTTTGTACTCAAATTGTGAAACGGGATTTGTGTATTTCATATTCTCTAACCTTTCCCTCCTTTGACCCTACCCAGCAAAGAGGCACTCTCTACACCACCCGTTGGAAAAGTCCTCTTTTATTGCCAACGCGTTTGCAAATGCACGAAAAAAACAGAGTTAACCTCTGTCTCAGCCAACATCTTCCTTTTTAACGCATTGTCTGGATCGTATCACCGTTTTGCACAATTCTCTTGCTTTTAGTATATCGAATTTTCGTCAAAAGGACAATACTTTTCCGCTCAATTTGCTTTGATTATCTTCTCAGCTCTTCCACAGGCCAAGAAGGGCAACGGCGTTTATATGGTTGTATCCCGTTTGCCAATATGCACTCATCTAAAATTTGATGCCGCTTCAAGCATCCCTAGAAACCATCAAACACAATATGAGCACTGACATTTCTGCATGAAAGCGAAAAGGGCCTGTTGCAAAATAGGCCAAAGAAAAAAGACAGGCAGGGCAGCCCGAAAAGGGTTGCCTTGCCTGCCTTTTTGCTTTAGG
>NZ_CAWVCU010000065.1:0-23625 GCF_963927765.1 uncultured Agathobaculum sp.
CCCAATGTCAGCTTACCAGACGGCTGCACACCGGAAAAAATTGTTTGCTTCTGGTTTTCGCTCATAGCTATGACTTCCCTTACTCAATGGATTGTGATTCTTTCGTACGAAGCAAACCACCCCATACTTATCAGTAATCATACCATATTTCCCGTTTTCTTGCAATGAATTTTATTATTTGCCACTTTGCTTTGTCCGATTGCCCCTGATCTGCCTTGCAGATGACAGAAAGGTTTTCCGTATGTTTTATGTTCTACTGCGGTAAAATTTCCGGATAGCGATTGTGTTTTTTGCAAAAACGTGGTACAGTAACTTCACAACACTAAGGAGGATACCCTTTATGCAGTTTACCTTTGCCCATAATAATTATAATGTGCGCGACCTTGATCGCTCACTCGCTTTTTACAAAGAAGCGCTCGGTTTGACCGAAGTCCGCCGCATCAACGCGGAAGATGGCAGCTACATTATCGTTTATCTGAGCGATGGTGTCTCCAAGCATCAGATGGAATTGACCTGGCTGCGGGATTGGGACCGTCCGTACAATCTGGGCGACAACGAAATCCATCTGGCGTTCGTTGTAGATGACTATTCCGCCGCATATCGCAAGCATCAGGAGATGGGCTGCATCTGCTTTGAGAACCCCGCAATGGGAATTTATTTTATTTCCGATCCGGATGGCTATTGGCTGGAAATCGTGCCCAGCAAGTGACTTTTCCTGCGGCCAAAACACAATGACAAACAGGAAGGCTGCTGCCATGCAGGCGGCCTTTCATTTTGCATATGTGCGTTCAGTCCATTTCTCTCACCTATTTTAACGCGCGAAAGGAAGGGATGTATCCTTGAATCCTTATCTGGACTTGTTTTTGACCTTTGCCCGCATCGGCGTCTGCACCTTTGGCGGCGGCTATGCCATGCTGCCGATTTTGCAGCTGGAAGTGGTGGAAAAGCGGGCATGGACAACCGAAGACGAGCTGATGGATTACTATGCAATCGGCCAGTGTACTCCCGGCGTGATTGCCGTCAACACCGCAACCTTCACCGGCTATAAGCAGCGGGGTATTTTAGGCGCTATCTGTGCCACAGCTGGAATGGTATTCCCCTCTCTGGTCATTATCATCACCATTGCCGCTTTCATTCAGCAATTCGCCCATCTACCAGTTGTGCAAAACGCATTTTCCGGTGTGCGTATTGCAGTCTGCGCACTGGTCGTGCAGTCTGTTTGGAAACTGGCTAAGAAAAGCGTATTGGATGTGCCGACCGCTCTCATCCTGCTGATCACCTTCGCAGCAGTCGCCTTTTTCGGTATCTCCCCTGTGATTATGGTCATTCTGTCCGGTACCGCTGGCATTTTACTTGGACTTCTCCGGAGGCGGCGCGTATGATTTTCCTACAGCTTTTTTGGGAGTTTTTCAAAACCGGCCTGTTTTCCGTCGGCGGTGGCTTGGCTACGCTTCCGTTTCTGCAGGACATCGCCCAGAAATACCCTTGGTTCACCTCCAGCGATCTGCTCGATATGATCGCGGTTTCCGAATCCACTCCGGGCCCGATGGGTGTCAATTCTGCAACTTATGCCGGCTTTCGAGCTGCGGGTATCCTTGGCTCACTGACCGCGACATTCTCACTGGTTCTCCCCTCTGTGATTGTCATTATCCTCATCGCACGCGCACTGACCCGTTTCCGTGATTCTCCTCTGGTGCAGGACGGATTTTACGGACTGCGTCCCGCATCTGCCGGGTTGATTTTCGGCGCCATGCTCGAGGTCTTTGCGTCTTCTCTGTTTCACACAGAGCTGTGGAACGGACTCTCCAGCCTTGTCTCCGTGCTTAATATCCCTGCCATTGCATTTTTCCTCATCCTATCCTTTGCGATCTGGAAATTCCCCAAAATCCATCCCATCGTCTTTATTGGTGTAGGAGCATTATTCGGCATATTGTTCCGATTCTAAAAAACGCGGCAGGAGTCCCCCGACTCCTGCCGCGTATTATTTTTGCCGCTTTACCTTGCCAAATAGTCTTCCACTACGTCCCGAAAATGTACAGCCGCAACACCATTTTCTTGAAGAAAAGCCGCCAGCATCATGGTTTCTTCCAAAGAAGATGCAATATCGTCAATGCTGTCCATTTGCTCCTGTTCCCCCATAACAGCAATTCCATATTGCTCTCTGCCGTCCGCCTTTCCTTTTGTCACCACATAGCGAACCACTCGTATCACCCCCCTATCTTGCTTGCACAGCGTTTTCCGACCCGCTCGCCCATCTTTCTTCTATCTTCATTTCCACCATAATACTGCTTTCATTCTTCAGTATCATGTTCCCCTGTGGATCGTCTTTCTCATTCATTTTACGCGCAAACAGTTTCTGTCTTTGTCGAATTTCGTCGAACAAAAGATAAAATAATTACCGCAGATGCCTTGACATCTGCGGTAATTGATTATTCTGCCAAAGTTTGTTCAACCAATTTGCATGCATCCTCAATACAGCCGTCGCAGGAGCGGCGCACCTTTCCGTCCACAACCCCTTTAAGCTCCCGACACAGATAGGTTCCATTCTTCTCCTTGAACGCTGCTGCCAACGCCTTGGTCGTCTTGTACGTCTGTCCCTTTGTCTCGCCTGGATGATCGGTTCCCTTGCTGCCGCGCAAGCCTGCCAGCATGAACACAGCCGACAGAGCACCGCACATCTCCATCATGCCCATACCAAGGCCAAATCCCTCTGCAACACGGAATGCAGTCTCCTCATCCATACCAAACTGGTCGCAATATGCACAAGCCACCGCCTGCGCGCAGTTATAGCCCTGCGCGTGCAGGCGCTGTGCTCGTTCTGCCCGTTCTGTCATAAATTCAATATCCTTTCGCTTGTTAATATTCTACCTGCGTGAAATAGTACATGATTGCATTATACTGCGCACGCGCCTCTGCCTGCCAATCTTCTTCGCTGTCAATAAATTTCTGATCTTCCTCATTGTCAATGAAACAGAATTCGCTTGTCACTGCCGGAATGAACAAAGACGCCGCAACACGGTTGGTATAATAATAATCTCCGTTGCTGCCTTCCTTGAACACCACCTGCCGAATCGGGATGCCGAGTTCACTGTACTCGTCCAGCAACGCCTCACCCAAAATCTTGCTTGGGCCGCCGTTTTTATCCGCGATCTGCGCGAGCACCTCCGCACCGCGCGCCGTTGTATTAGCAGCATTATGATGAATGCTGAAGAACAAATCCGCAGACGAAGCATATTGCTCCATCACAGTGCCGCGCAGCGAAAGCGAGCTGCCGTCTTCCATCGTATCACGCACCATGATCACGTTGATGCCCGCATCCTCCAAATAGGATTGCAGATATTGCGCCACATACAGATTCACATGCTTTTCGTCCAGCGACATATCAGCATTATGTGCGCCGACATCACTTCCGCCATGACCTGCATCCACGATGACCGTCATCTTTCCATCCAGATGCGAAGTTCTCGGCGGGTCAACCGGATCTTCCGGCTCACCTTGATTGGTGTCGTAATCCCCAATACGAGTCAGATGATCCATACTGCAATATCTTCCGGAGCCCGCGCTGGTATCCATCAGATGCGCCCAGCCATTTTCCACGCTGTCTACGACGATTTCATCACCGTTTTGCAGGCGGCCTACGATACTGTAGCTCGTCCCCGGACCTGAACGGACCGACAGGGACGAATCAACCTTCACGCGATAGACACCTGTCACAAACGGTTCTTCCGGGTCCTCCGGCTCGTCCGGTTCTTCTGGTTCCTCCGTATCCGAATCATCACCATAATCCTTTATCCGCGTCAAATAATCCGCACTGCAATACCCGCTGGTATTTTTGATATGCGCCCAACCGTTTTTGAGTTCGTCCACAACGATCTGTGCTCCGTTGGACAGCTGGCCGACGATTGCATAGCTTGTGCCCGGACCGGATCGAATCGAAAGCGTTGAATCTACCTTCACCTGATAAATACCCGTCACAAACGGCTGGTCTGGTTCTTCTGGTTCATCCGGTTCTTCCGGGTCAGGCGCAGGTGCCGACGGCGTTTTGATCTGCACAGTTTTAGTCGTGCTCTCATAAGCCGCCGTGAAGCCGATAGCGGAAGATACATCAGCAATTTTATAATAATTGTTGCCGTTGATGTTATATCCCTTGATGGAAACGCCACTGCCATCCAACAGCACCTTTGACGTAGACTCCTGCACGCGCAGTGAAGTCGTTGATGCTACCGTCATTTCCCCACCGACAACCGTATAGGCTTGTCCGGAAATCAGGTTGACCGCATTCTTACTGCTATCCCATGTGACATTGAACGACATGGTAGTACCATTGAGCAAATAAGCCAGATCGCGCAGTTTGAAATAGTTATAGCCGTCAATATTATAGGCCTGCGGATTGACTGCCTCACCGTTGACCTCTACATGGTGCGTAGAAGGTACGATCTTCAAAGCTGTCGCCCGCGCCACCGGCAGGTCCGTCTGGGTTGATGCCTGTTCCGCCGTCTCTACCTCTGAAGAAATCAGGCTTTCTGATTCGCCCAAAAGCGCTGTCTGCGGCAGTTCTGCCGCCGCCGCTCCTGATATAGTTATGTAAATGGCCGCGCACAGTAACGCGATGATTCGCTTGAAACGCATGTAAAACCTCCGTGCCGTCCCGCATGAATAAGTGCTTATTTGGTATGTATTTTATCACGAAACGGCTCGAAATTCAATGCCACTTGTCAGAAAGCGGAGCATTTGTAATATTACAAATGCTCCGCTTATGTTACAATATCTTATCTTTTACAGCATTGCCGCGCCAATCAAACCTGCATCGTTACCAAGTGAAGCACATACAATTTCGGTGTTGCGCTTATCGCTGCGGAAGGTTTGCGGCGCCGTCAGACGGCGCAGCGGATCCAGCAGCTTTTCCCCATAACCGGCCAAACCGCCGCCCAATACCAAGCACTCCGGCTGGAAGATGTTGATATAGCTGGCCAGACCGCTGGCAAGATTGACGCAATAATCATCAAACAATTCCCGTGCCAGCAAATCGCCCGCATCCACTGCATCGCAAATCATCTTTGCATTCAGATGACCCGCATTTTTGCTGAGCAGGCTCTCACGTCCCTCTGACAATGCGCGCTCTGCAAATTTGACAAAGGCCGCCGCGGACGCATACGCTTCCAAGCATCCCTTTCGGCCACAGTTGCAGGGCTCGCCGTCACGCTGGATCACGACATGTCCCATTTCACCTGCAATGCCGTTGCAGCCGGTATAGAGCTTGCCGTCAATGATGATGCCGCCGCCCACGCCGGTGCCCAGCGTGATCATCAGCATATTACGCGCATTCTTGGCTGCACCCGCTGTTGCCTCGCCCAAAGCCGCACAGTTGGCATCGTTGTCGAGCTGCACTGCGCAGGTAAACTCTGGCTTAAACGCATCGGCAAAGCAAACATTGCTCATGCCGAGGTTTGTACCGAATTTCAGCGTGCAGGTTTCCTTATCAAACGAACCGGGTACGCCGATTCCGATGCTGGTCACTTGGCTTGCCGCGATTCCGCGCTCACCACACAGCGCCAGCGCGAGCAGCTTCATATCTGCACACAGCCCCGCCGCGTCTCCCGTTCTGGTCGGCGTGCTCTGCTTTGCCACCAGCGTGCCGTCCTCTTCGCACAATGCTGCCTTGACTGATGTTCCTCCCAGATCAATGCCAATCCGCATATTCTTTTCCGTCCCTTCCGTTTATTCAAATAAATGCAGCCCACGGCCGCGGAAATACGTATCCAGTCGCTCCCGACTGCTGTTGACAATCAGCTCTTCCGGGAATTCGATTTCTTCCAGCATTGCCAGCGCATGGCCCACATAGCCGACACGGTACTCGATATGAGAATCGCTGTTCAAAACAATCGGCACCTGATGCTTTTTGCATAGCTGCGCGATTTCCGTGCAGTTTTCCCGGCTGCCCTTGCGAATGGCAAAGGAATTGCTGTTGATCTCCACCAGCTTATCGTATTGATTGCATTGGGAAATAATATATTCCTTATCAAAATCATAATTTGCGTTGCCAAGATGCCCCAGCGCATTCACCCGCTTGTCATGCAGCACCACTTCCAACGCTTCGGTATGCGCCGCTTTGGTCGCAGGCGCAAAACAGCATTCGTGAAAGGATGCCAACGCGAACTCGATTGGTTTCAGGCTGCTCGCTTTCATGTGATCTAGTTCTCCGCCCGGACAAATGTTGAATTCAATGCCGCGAATCACAGTGATGCCTTCGATTTGGCGCGGCAGGATATCCAGATTGGAAAAATGCCACTCATGCGGCCCGTCTACCATGTCCGGCCCATGATCGGTAATACCAATTGCGATCAGTCCGCGATTTTTCGCGCCGCGCGCCATCTCATAAACCGTGGAATAGGCATGTGTGCTTGCAATGGTGTGGGTATGCAGGTCTGCTACGATTTGCATGAATTACGATGCTCCTTTTATGATATGCTTGCTGCTTCCGCAGATATGTGTTCCCCAAAACCGCATCCGCTTACACCAAAAGCCCAGCGTCGCCGGGCTTTGGATAAAAACACTGTAATAAATCAGAACAGAATCGGTTGGAAGACATAAATCAGTTGCCGTACTGCTTGAGCATACGCTCCTGCAGCTCCTTGGCGGCATTAAAGCCCATTTTCTTCTGACGGTCATTCATAGCCGCCACCTCAATGATAACAGCCAGATTTCGACCGGGCTTGACCGGAATGGTCATGCTGGGCACGGCAATGTCCAAAATGGAAGTGGTCTGTCCATCCAGTCCGAGGCGGTCATACTGCTTGCCCTCTTCCCAAGGCTCCAAATTGATGACCAGCTCGACCTTTTCGGTCATCTTAATGGCGCCAACGCCGAAGATCCGACGCACGTCCACAATACCGATGCCGCGCAATTCGATAAAGTGACGAATGACTTCAGGTGCGGTACCAACCAGTGTCTTATCCGACACGCGCTTGATTTCCACCGCGTCGTCCGCAATCAGGCGATGTCCGCGCTTGACCAGCTCGATTGCCGTTTCCGACTTACCAACGCCAGAATCACCCAGCAGCAGCACGCCCTCACCGTAAATCTCGATCAAAACGCCATGCAGCGTAATGCGCGGCGCAAGATTAACCTTGAGCGACGCAATGATGGCACTCATAATCGTCGAAGTGAACTCATTGGTGCGCAAAATCGGCACGCCGCATTTCTGCGCCGCTTCCATGCATTCCGGGAACACATCAATATTGCGCGAAATAATGAGCACCGGAATGCCGGTGGAAAACAGCCGCTCAAAGCAGGCTTTTCGCGCATCCGGCTCCATCATCTCCACATAGCTTGACTCGACCTTACCCATGATCTGAATGCGGTTGGGGTCAAAATAATCAAAAAAGCCCGCCAGCTGCAAGCCGGGACGATTGACGTCATCCTTTGTGATTTCGGTTTTCTCAAAGCCCTCGGGACCATAAACCACCTCAAAATTAAATTCCTGAATCAGGTCCCCCAGACTGACACCGAACTCTTTTAACTGCATAAACCAAACTCCCTTCCGCAATGGCAGGTGATAAGATGATTGTATTATACCCCCTTTTCCCCCACTTTTCAACGGTTTCCGCTGGGACTGCGCCAAAACTTGAAAAAGCATTTTTTTTGTAAAAAATAACTTGCATTTTACTATTTGTTGTGGTATTATAATATCCGTTATGCAATGCACAAGAGAAGGAGGTGCAGGAAAATGGCAAAGTGCGATATTTGCGGCAAGGGCGTGACCTTCGGTATTCAGGTTTCCCACTCTCATCGTCGCTCCAACCGTACCTGGAAGCCGAACGTTCGTCGCGTCAAGGCTCTGGTTGACGGTACTCCCCGCCATATCAACGTGTGTACTCGGTGCCTCCGCTCCGGCAAGGTAACCCGCGCGATCTGATTACAGACGCGATACCGTTGAAACTGTCAAAGCGCTCTGTTTGCAGAGCGCTTTTCTATTGCCCATTTGCTTCGAGAAGGTGATCCCCCTATGAAAAAGGCTTTCCGTCCCGCCTTCGCGGTGACGATCCCCGTACTTTGCGGCTATCTGTTTATCGGCTTTGCATTCGGCGTGATGCTGCGTGACATCGGCTATACCTCCCCATGGGCTTTTCTGACCAGCCTGACGGTCTATGCCGGTTCGGGACAGTATCTGCTGGTTTCCCTGCTTGCTGCGAATGCATCGCTGGTGACAGTCGCGCTGATGACTCTGCTGCTCAACTGCCGGCATATTTTCTATGGCCTGTCCTTTCTCGAAACCTTTCATCAAATGGGACACGCCAAATGGTACATGATTTTTTCTTTGACCGACGAAACCTATTCCTTGTTGTGCTCACTTAAGACACCAGAAAACGTTGATCCCAATGCGATGCGCCTATGGATCGCTATCCTGGATCACAGCTACTGGATTTTCGGCTCTGTGATCGGTGCGATCATCGGCGGCGTACTGCCGTTTGATTCCACCGGCATCGACTTTGCTATGACCTCACTATTCACGGTCATCTTTATCGAGCAGTGGATGAACACCAAGCAGCATATTCCCGCTTTTCTCGGGCTGGGTGCCGCTGCCATTTCTCTTGCGCTGCTCGGGCCGGATAACTTTATCCTGCCCGCAATGCTGGCCATCTGTGTGATGCTGGTCGCACTGCGCGGCCGCCTTGCAAAGGAGGTGGCGCAATGACACCCGCAAGAGCACTGACCATGATTCTGGTTGCGGCGGTATGCACCTTCGCCACGCGCGTTGCTCCGTTCCTACTGTTCAACGGCAAAAAGCCCATTCCGCCCATTGTACGCTATCTGGGCGAAGCGCTGCCGCCCGCGGTCATTGCGCTTCTTGTCGTCTACTGCGTCAAGAACGTCAACTGGCTGGCCGCACCGCACGGTGCGCCCGAATTGCTGTGCATCGCCGTAACTGCCTCATTGCATGTATGGAAACGCAACAATCTGCTTTCCATCGGTGTTGGTACGGTATTGTACATGTATCTCATCCAGAATGTATTCGTCTGATCAGTTTTCCGCGCTGTGAAAAACAGCGCGGTTTTTTATTTTCTCCTCCCGCCATCTGTGGTACAATAATCCCAGTCAGAAAAAGGAGCATCACCATGGAAAGCATTACACAAATTCTCGCCCGTGAACTTGGGCAGAAGGAAGAATATGTCGAAAACATTGTCAAGCTACTCGACGATGGCAATACCGTTCCGTTCATCGCGCGTTACCGCAAAGAAATGCATGGCACAATGGACGATCAAACCATCCGACAGTTGGCCGACCGGCTTGCCTACCTTCGTGGACTGGACGCACGCCGCAACGAAGTGCGAGAAGCAATTGAGGCTCAGGGCAAGCTGACCGACGAGCTTGCCGCCTCTATTGCTGCGGCACAGACGCTTGCTGCGCTCGACGACCTTTACCGTCCCTATCGTCCCAAGCGACGTACCCGCGCGTCTGTGGCCCGGGAAAAAGGTCTTGCACCTCTGGCTGAGGCGCTGCTCGCCGCACGCGCCCCGTCCCACACTGCGGAAGAACTTGCGCAACCGTATGTTAATGTGGAAAAGGGCGTAGAGACCGCGGAAGCCGCCCTTGCAGGCGCAGGAGACATCATCGCAGAAGATCTATCCGACGATGCCGCTTTGCGCGGCCGTCTACGCGCACTGCTGCACCGCACCGGCATCATTCGCACTACAGGCTGCGACGAAAATGATTCCACTTATACCATGTACCACGATTTTTCCGAGCCGGTTCGAAAGCTGCAAAGCCACCGCGTGCTGGCTATCAATCGCGGTGAAAAAGAAGATAAGCTGAAAGTTACTCTGGAAACCGATGAAACCGAAGCCCTTGCGACAATTATCCGAGCCGGAGTGCATCCCAAAAACCCGTATGCCGCATTCCTGCGCGAGGTTTGTGCAGACAGCTGGAAGCGTCTTCTGTTTCCCTCACTTGAGCGTGAACTGCGCAGCGAATTAACCGACGCAGCCAACGAGCAGGCCATCCATACCTTCGCACTCAATCTGCGTCCACTGCTTATGCAGCCACCCGTGCGCGGCCGTGTGACGCTGGGCTTTGATCCAGGCTACCGGAATGGCTGCAAGCTGGCTGTCGTGGACGAAACCGGCAAGGTGCTTGACACGGCTGTTATCTACCCCACCCCGCCGCTCAAAAAGACCGAGGACAGTAAGCGCACGCTGCGCCGCTTGTGTGACCGTTATAAAATCACTTGTATCGCCATAGGCAATGGCACAGCCTCTAAGGAAAGCGAAATCTTTATTTCCGATTTTATCCGCGAATACGGCGGCGGCATCGACTACATGGTCGTATCTGAAGCGGGTGCGTCAGTCTACTCGGCCTCTCCGCTCGGCGCAGAGGAATTCCCTGATTTTGACGTGAATTTACGTTCCGCGGTATCCATCGCACGCCGCTTGCAGGACCCGCTGGCTGAGCTGGTCAAAATCGATCCCAAATCCATCGGTGTGGGACAATACCAGCATGACATGCCACAGGGACGTCTAAGCGACGCGCTTGACGGCGTTGTGGAGGACTGCGTCAACGCGGTGGGTGTCGACCTGAATACCGCCTCTCCTGTCCTGCTGCGCCGTGTCGCAGGTATCAGCCCGACCGTTTCCAAAAACATCACTGCTTTCCGGGAACAAAACGGCAGCTTTCAAAACCGCAAGCAGCTGCTCAAGGTCAAAGGGCTTGGGCCTAAGGCATTCGAGCAATGTGCAGGCTTTCTGCGTGTACCGGATGGTGCCGATCTGCTCGACCGCACCGGCGTGCATCCAGAAGCCTACGATGCTGCGCGCACACTGCTGACCCTGTGCGGCTACACAACAGAAGATGCCGCACAAGGCAAAATCGGTGAGTTGAATACCCGCGTCAAGCAGCTCGGCCTGAGCGATACCGCCGCCCGCTGTGGTGTAGGCGTACCGACGCTGACCGATATCATGCAAGAACTGCAAAAGCCCGGCCGCGACCCGCGTGACGAGTTGCCGCCTCCGTTGCTGCGCTCAGATGTGCTGGATATTGCAGACCTCAAGCCCGGCATGAAACTCAAGGGTACCGTGCGCAATGTTGCAGATTTCGGCGCATTTGTGGATATTGGTGTCCACCAGGACGGTCTGGTGCATATCTCGCAGATCAGCCGCAAATTCATCAAGCATCCATCGGAAGCGGTCACGGTCGGAGATGTTGTGGATGTGGTCGTGCTCTCCGCAGATCCCAAAACACACCGCATTTCCCTCTCCATCAAGCAGGCTCAATAAAAATTTTCCGAAGAAACAAAAAACGGTGTAACCATTTCTGGTTACACCGTTTTTGCCGTATGTTATATGTTATTACTGCCACAAAGCGATCAGCTTATTGCTTATCGGCATAGGAGGTATCCATCTCGCGGCCATAGGGATCGATATACTCATTGCCGTAATGACCGGTCGTCTCCTTGATCTGGTATGCCTTGTTTGCATGCTCGATGAATTCCGCGTCGCCCTGCTTTTCATCCGGAATATACGCCTTGCCTTTTTCACGAGCACGCAAGTTGAAGTGGGTCATCTTGCTGCGCAGGAAAGCGGCCTGATGGCGCATCTCCTGGCTGGATGCATCCGACTCTTCACTGATGGCCGCATTGCTGGTAGCCGCTTCCGTAATCCGTGCAACAGACTCTGCAACCTGCTGAATGCTTTCCAACTGATCCGTAGACAAGCCGGAAACATTTTCCACAATTTCAACAATCTTTGCAATCTTCTTATTGATTTCCCCAAAGATAGAGGCAGATTCGCTTGCGATATTGGTGCCCTCTTCGGTTTGCTTAATGTTGTTTTCGATCAGCATACGGCTTTCCTTTGCCGCCTCTGCGCTCTTCATCGCCAATGCGCGCACTTCATCAGCAACAACAGCAAAACCCTTACCTGCCGCACCCGCGCGAGCAGCCTCGATCGCAGCGTTCAACGCAAGAATATTGGTTTCAAATGTAATATCGTCAATGGTCTTCATGACTGTCGCAATCTTCTTGGAAGCTTCCTGCATATGCGTTACCGAATCAAACAGTACCCGCATGTGCTCATTGCTGGTCTGAAGATCTGCCTCAATCTCCTTGGTGATGGCATGTGCTTCTTGTGCCTTTTCATCATTGAACATGATCAGTTCGCTGACATGCTCCATTTCATCGGAAAGACGCTGTGCAGCCGCCGCCTGCGTGGTACTGCTCTCTGCCAGCATACGGCTTGCGTTAGCGATCTCATCCGCACCGGCTGCAACCGAATGCGCCGATTCTACGATCTCATTGAACATGATATCGTTGGACTGCACCAGACGGTACAGACTCTTGCCCAGACTATCGCGGCGAGAACGAATCTTGACAAATGCAGTCATATCGCCATCTGCAATGCGCTGAACCACTGCCACATTTTCGCGGATGTTCTCGGCCATGGTATGGAACGCAGTAATCATCAGACCAACTTCATTATCTGCGTTCTCCTTCTCCATTTTTGACAGCTCATCTCCAGCGACACTCAAGTCGACCGCACCCAGAGACAGATTCTTCGCCCAATCCGCTACCATCATAACAGGCGCCGCGATCTGGAGTGCCAAACGTCTGCCATAGAAGAACGAAAAGATACCGATGGCAATCACTGCGACCACGATCACAGCGATGATGACCGTCATCAGCGTTTCAAAGTTCTTCGTATTCTTTTCCATCTCCGCGGAATATACATTGTCAATCTCATACAATGCATTGATAACCTCATCGGTTTCCGGATCAAGCTGCTCGAAAAACTTCTCCACTGCCCCATCGGGATCGGTTTCGCGCATGTTGATCAGGTCTTCCGCCAAATTGTGGATCTCGTCATGCGTCTGCTTCATCTGCTGCGCCATCTGCATGACCTGCTCGGATGTACCGTTCGTCTCATAATTATTCAGCCACTGACCGAAAGAACAGGTTTCCGGATCCAAACTGCCCGTAAAGTCCGAACCGGTCTCCAAGCTATTGATCAAATCGGAACGCCATTGACGATGCGAATCAATGATGTTGGACAGCGCAACGCGCTCTTCATCCAAGCTGGTCATATTGCCATAGAACACGAACAATACGCCCAAAGAGATGATGGTTATAACACCCAACAAAGCGGATAGCAGGATGACCTTTAAATAGCCCTCTACAATCCGCTTGCGTATGCTCTTTTTGATCTTTACATCCGTCTGTGTTTTACCCATGTGCCTTCTCCCCTTCAAGAAAATACTTTTTTCCTCTAAATTCAAACCATTCCCAAAAAGAACCGCTCACTCAAGAAATCAGCTTCCGATCTGGCTATCCGCGTCCGCAAACACCATGCGCACAGCCTATCTTGACCATTTCTAAGGAACGGATGAAGCAACTGTATGTTCTTGTTTATTTTACCATAATTCCATATTGGTTTCAACCTTAAAAATACATATTTAATACATATTTAAACAAGACGTCGTATCTGAATCTCTTTTGTCTTCATTATATAAAGTAGCACAGTAAGATGCGCATGCTGCAAAAGGCGCAGTCCGAATCGAACTGCGCCTTTTGCATAATTATGAGAGCAATATACAATCTGCTCCAGTATATAAAACAATCACTGCAAACCAGCATGCAAGCGGATAAACCCATTGCAAACTTCTTGTTTGTTGCGGAGAAAACCGTGGACACATTTGCAGCAACAGTTTTGCCAGCAAAAAGCCGATTGCTGCCCCCGCTGTGTTGAGAACCAGGTCATCGACCGAGGTCACGCCGCCCGCTACCAGCTGAATCAGCTCAATGCTGAGCGATAATCCAGCAGCAAACAAAACCGTATGCTTTATGCTGTGAAAATACCGCCAGAACAACGGCAACAAAAAGCCCAGCGGCGCAAGCAACGCCAGATTACCAACGATATTCGCGAACGCTCCCAAGCCTGGTGAGCTTGTGTCCGTCCATACGCTAATGATATCACTAAACGGAACGAGCTCCAACCGCGGCGTAGGCAAATGCCAAACCAGAAGCTGATACAGCGACGGTCCGGTTACCAGCCCCACACCCAGAAGATAAACCAGCAACAGGAGCACACCGCATAAATCGCGCCGTCTCATCCGGCGGCCTCCGTTGCCATGCCGCTGGAAGTGACATTGCCATCTGTCGCGTCAAACCCGTTCGGACGATATTTTTCTACCACTTCCTCCGGCCAGTCTTCCTCGGCATAAGCCAACCAATGCCAATCCTCCGAATTTTCCTGCTTCACATAAGCCACAATATTCACACTATCCATGCGCTCATCCAATAGGAATCCATTGATAGGCGCTTCATTGGTGCCGTACAGGTTCATTGCATCGCGGTTAACCGCATTTTTCAGCAGTGCCGCGATATCAGCCGGATCGGTGACTTCCACGCTCTGCCACACCGTATCTCCGTTTGCATCCTGCATACGATACTGAAGCTCCATCAACTCAACTTCATCCGTTGACAGCGGCATAGGTTTCACGCCAGACAGCTTTTCAATCAGTGCAAGCGTCTCTTGATCCTCCGCCGTCACATATGCATCGCCCTTCCATTCTTTCACACCGTTTATATCTACATGGTAGATCTCCAGACGAAGCACAGGCAGATCATTTTCCGTTCTTGCAAGCGTCTCTTCCTGCAGCGCGGCGAGAATCTGACGAATGCCATTCCAGTCATTTAATGTGGAGGCCACTCCATAACCGCTTTCGTTTGTGTAAATATCCAAGCTGTACCGATTCTCTGCATTCTGCTGATCTAAATCCACCTGGAACAGCGGCAACGCGACGCGCTTGTATTCCTCAGAGAAATAAACCTGATTGCAAAGCGCGTTGACCTCTTCGTTATCAGGCAGCAGATAATAGCGCATCGCTGTTCGACCGCTCAGCCAGAACCGTAGCGTCAAACCGCGATAATTTCCTTCCTCATAGAGCGCGCCTTGGTTGACCTGCGTTCCCATTTCTGCCAGCTGATACACTGCGTCAATGTTATCGGCGCCGGTCAGCTTCTCCTCTGCGCTGCCGCTGATGCTTACCGCCTGAATGCTGTTGCGGTCCGGCAGCCACGTATCGTAGCCGGTTACATCAAATTTCATGCACAGCGTACCAGCAAACAGAACCACCAGAATAGCTGCAAGGTGCACCGGCTTTGCGAAAATGGCGTGGAAATCAAACGCATAGATCATTTCCACGATCCAGTGGAACAGCACCGTGCCCAGTACAAGACCGACCCAGAACCAGAAGTCCCCTGCAATCATGTTGAAAACCAGACCGAATGCCACACCCATGACCAAGCACATATATACTTTGATCGGCAGCTTGGCAGGCATAAACGCCAGCGCCACACCAGCTCTTTCGCTTTTGCGAATACGGAAAAGATACCAACTCAGCACCGTGACGGCAACCGCCACCACCAAATACACCAATAACAGCCCCAGAGCCGAAGTTTGCTCCACATATTCCACACGTTCATAGTGCAAGCCATCGAGCGAAAAGAACTGCACCAGCGGCGACAAGTGGAATACCGCCTTCATATTGACCGACTGCATCGTGTAGGTTTGGTAAAATTTATTGCACAAACCGCTGTACAGCATATAAACCAGCATCGGAGAAAGCATCACCCATGCAAGCAACAGCAGTGCGATCACTGTATTACCGCATACCACCGTTGTCAACACGGTCAGCGCATACAGCAACAGGAATACAATCAGGTGACTCAACACCGCGCCGCCAATCGCGCTCCAATCGACTGCCGCGCCAAAGCCCATGGCAAAGGTGCAAGCCAACGCAATAGCCAGCATCACCACATAAGTTGACACAGCAAAAATCACGCCAGTCAAATAGTTATTGACAAACAGCTGCGTGCGAGAGATCGGCAGGCTGTGATAAAAATCTACCTTTTGCCGCGCATGCAGATATGCAAACATCGCAACACCACACACAATCGCCATCACAACAAATGTTGTTTTCACAAAGGGGTTACCGCCCCCCAGTAAGGAGGACACGGCCGAAAGCGCACTCTGCCAGTCTTGGTCAACTAAATCCGGGTACTGCTGCAATTGATGTGCGCGGGTTTCCAACGCGCGCTGCATGGTCATCAGAACCGGCAGCAGCAGAGAAAAGAAGAACCCCACACCGCCCAGCACAAAGCCCCACAGATTCCGACGCAGGCTATCGCCCAGCAGGCCTTTAGAAGAGAAGCTTTTTGATGTCATAGCCGGCCACCTCCGTTTCGTTGATAAATATTTCCTCCAGCGTCAGCGGGAGCAGCTCACAGAAGCTGGGATTCATGGCGTTTACCTTTGCCAGCAGTTCCTCTCGACTGCCGCGCGCCGTAAGCGTATACAGCGAGCCGCGCTGCTCGAGTCGCAGTACATCGATACCCTGCCATGCATCGGCAGGCAGCGCACCCGTAAAAATACACTGCATCTTGAACATATCCAGCTTCATCTCATCCAAATCGCGTGAGAACAGGATACCTCCGCGATGCAGCAAACCAACGTGGTCGCAAATGTCCTCCAGCTCACGCAGGTTGTGCGACGCGATGACCGGCGTCAGACCGCGGCTTTCCACATCCTCGGCAAACAAGCTCTTGACTGTCTGGCGCACAACCGGATCCAGTCCGTCAAATGTTTCATCACAGAACAGATAATCCGTGCCCGCACAAATGCCGCAAATCACCGATACCTGCTTTTTCATTCCCTTGGAAAAGGTACGGATTTTACGTTTTTCGTCCAGCCCAAATCCCTGCATCAGCTTACGGTAGCGCTCCTCATTAAAATGACGGTAAAAGCGCTTGTAATAATCCTTCATTTCCGCAGGCGTGCAGTTGGAGAAAAAGAACTGCTCATCCGAAATGAAGAAAAATCGCTCTTTCAGAGCCGTGTTTTCAAAAATATCTGTACCGTCAATGCGCACCGTACCCTCGTCCGGCTGCAGAATGCCCGCCAGCATACGCAAAAACGTCGATTTGCCAGCACCATTTGATCCAATCAGCCCATAAACCGAACCATCACGCACCTCTGCACATATATGATCGACCGCAGTAATGGTATCAAATCGTTTGGTTGCATTTTCCGCTGTAATCATTCCGTTCCATCTCCTTTCTGCTCCACCCATTCGCGTATCTGCTCTTCCTTAGCGCCAAGCGAACGTGCCTGATCTGCCAGCGCATGTACCTGTGCGCCGATTTCATCCAAGCGTCGCTTACACAACGTCGCTGTATCATCTGAAATAAAGTTTCCGCGCCCCTTGGCCGCGTAGATCACACCGCGCCGCTCCAATTCGGCATATGCGCGCTGAATGGTGTTCGGATTGATGGAAAGCTCCATTGCCAACTGTCTGACACTGGGCAGCTGGCTGCCGGACGGCAATGCGCCACGCAACGCAAGTGTTTCCACGCCATCGACGATTTGTTCATAGATTGGTCGCGCATCCCGATAGTCAATCTTGATCACATCCACGCCTCCTTTCCTACATGCGTTCCATCTGTATTGTGTGTCTTAGTACAGTTATAGTATAATCAAATCAACACATTCTGTCAATGGCTTTTTGGTCATGCTTATGGTATAATGAGTGCAAACTTGTTCAGGAGGCTGTTATGGTACATTTAGGAAATGACTGGGACGAAATTCTGGCGGATGAGTTTCAGCAGGAATATTACAAACGCATCCGCTATTGGCTGAAAAAAGAATATGCAGAGCAAACCATTTACCCTCCTATGAATGACATTTTCAATGCACTGCGCTATACCGCTTATGCGGATGTGAAAGCCGTTTTACTCGGTCAGGACCCGTATCACGGCCCCGGACAGGCGCACGGCTTGTGCTTCTCTGTGCAGCCGGGCGTTACGCCGCCCCCCAGCCTGCAAAATATATTCAAAGAACTGAAAAGTGATCTTGGCATTGACCCACCGCAAAACGGTACGCTCACCCCTTGGGCCAAGCACGGCGTACTGCTGCTCAACACGACGCTAACGGTGCGGCGCGGACAGGCCAATAGCCACAAAAATATCGGCTGGACTACTTTCACCGATCACGTCATTGAGAAACTGAATGAACGCGAAAAGCCGATTGTATTCCTACTCTGGGGCGGCAACGCGCGATCCAAAAAGAAACTTATCACTGCACCGCAGCACCTTGTGCTGGAATGCGCACACCCCTCTCCCCTCTCTGCCTACAACGGCTTTTTCGGCTGCCGTCACTTCTCCAAATGTAACGCCTTTCTGGAACAAAACGGTATTCCTCCGATTGATTGGGATTTGCGCCATACGGCATCTGAGGAATGATTAGTCCCATATCCATACCTGTTAAAACATAAAAAACCGACTGCACAATTAGCAGTCGGTTTTTTATACCTATGATCTTCAATTTGCTTTCTCGCTGAGTAAGCTATATACCGCCGATAATTCCATCGGCCGATAATAATAATAGCCTTGGATCATGTCGCAGCCCGTATCGCGGATAATGGTATTCTGATCGGTACGTTCAACGCCTTCACAGCATACTTTTTTACCGAACTGATGGCATGCATAAACAATACTGCGAATAAAATGCATCTTCTGGTCGGATTCTGTGATTTCATGCAGTAGGGAACGGTCCAGCTTGATGATGCTGGACGGATATTGCAGCAGCATCCGCAGAGAGGAATAACCGCTGCCGAAATCGTCTAAGGCAATCCGCATTCCCATCTCGCTGCAAGCATCTACAAAATGCTCCAGCATTTCCGGCTGTTCATCCAAACAGCTTTCGGTTAACTCCGCCACCAAATGAGAGCCGTCCAACTGATACTTCTGCAAGGTTTCCTGCATAAAGCTGATTAGTTCTGTGTCGGAAAGCTGGTTCAAGCTGACATTGAAGGTCAGATAGAACCCCGGGATATACGTAATCATCTGCATGCAATTTCGAGCAGCCTGCTCAAAGACCCATCGTCCTGCAATATGGATCATGCTATCTCTTTCCAAAATTGGAATAAATACAGCCGGCGATACATCCTTTCCTTTGAAGTTCCAGCGCAGCAACGTCTCTCCGCCAATCACTGTTCCATCCTTGGCAGATACCACCGGCTGCACCACAACGCGGAAATTCTTCATATCATTCAGGACATCCTGCTCAAGCGCCAACGCCATATTCGACATTTGCTGAATTCGTTTGATGCTTTCCGCAGAGTATTCCATATATGGCTGATCGGTCTCCTGCTTAGCAATCCGAATGAGCGCCACCAGATTCTCCACCATATCCTCTGATGTCAAATCTTCAAAGGGATATTCCATCACCGCGAACGAGCACACATGATGGATCGCAATACCCATGGAGTCATAGCACTCCTCTATGATCTCACGAATCTGTGCGACCGCGTCTGCATTCGGTTCCACGCACATCGGATTGACCACCGCCATGCAGCGCATCCCCTCTAACCGATGGAAAGTCATCTTCCATGACAGCGCTTCGGTCAGCTTATTAGCGATATTATGGATCAGACGATCCGCATATGCGCGCCCTTTTGTGCTGTTGATCTCCGTGATGCTGTTGAGGCTAAAGCCAATGATCTGTGTTTTTTGCCCATTTCTGCGCAATTCATCCAATTGATTGAACGCAGAGGTCTCTCGTGGGAAATTCGTAATGGGGTCAACGACAAAATCCGTATCCTGATGCGAAACACGTCCAGAGAAGAACAGAGGTGTGCTCTTATCCTCGCTCCATTTCATAATGCCATAGCAATGCACCCATTTGATATTGCCATGAACATCGCGCACCTGATAGCGCAAATCGTGTGAACTGCGTTTTTCGCGCAGCATCGCGGAAACATCCTGCCAGAAAATATCCTGAAATTCCGGTGTACTGATTCGCTGCGACCACAAGCGGAACAAACCGGAGACAACATTGTTTTCAAAGCCAAAATCTTCCCGCATGTTATCCGAAATGTAGAACAGATCCTTCTGCATATCGCCAAAATAAAAATAGCTTGACGAATTTTGCTGCGCGATGGATTCAAACACCAGTTCCATGTCGTTGTAGGTATTTTCCAAAAATCTACAAAACTGTGTTTTTGACTGTCCGCACCGATCCACCTCTCTCGCGAACCCATAGGTATGGTAGTCGTCATGCGCCGCAACCTGCCATGCATAATAATTTCGCTTATCTGCATACATCATGCAGTCCGCCTGATCGATCATTGCCTCCAATTGTAGCGGCTGCTGATCAGACCATGCATAACCAATGGCAATATGGTACTCATCTTTCCGAATCAGGCGCTTGAGCTGCCGCACTTTTTCGTTAAAGTTCTCTTGGCTGCACTGCGGACACAACACTACAAACTCGTCTCCGCCGGTTCGATAGATCAAATTTGTGTCTAATGCACCATGGATCAGATCATAGCAGTGTCGGATCATCTGATCGCCCTGCACATGTCCAAACACATCGTTTATCTTTTTCAATCCCGTAATGTCGCAATAAATCACACCAGCGGAGGACATGGAACCCTTTTCCGCGAACTCTATGAGGGCATTTCGGTTATATGCGCCTGTTAAGGGATCGTGAAATCCGATCTCCTGCAAATGATGGATCATTTCACGTTTCTTCAACAGTGAAACCACAAAGTAACCAATGACTTCCAATATCGGCATAATCAGAGGCAGCATGCGCGGGGCCGGCTCGTCCACACCGACGAAACCCACAATTTCACCATCGTTCTTCATCGGCCCTGCCGCAAACGAAGAAATATCCAAAGATTTAAAAAACACATATGCCGCGGGATATTGCTTTGCAATCGTCTCGATATCATCAATGACAATTACTTTTTTCTCCTCTAATATCGGGAAAAGACATTGGATGCTATCCACAGACTCATTCTGCAAAATCTGTTTTTGTGGTGCCACACCTTCTGCACACCATTCATATGTATTGCGCATTCGGTCCGAATGGTTCCACTCGAAAATATAGACCCGATCACAAAGCAGATTCTCGCCAATGTAGGCTAAAATGTTGTTTAAAACCGTATCCGGACTGGTTGTTTCAAATGCACACTGCAAACAGCCGTTAAGGATTTCAGCTGTACGCGGGGGCAACAGTTTC
This sequence comes from uncultured Agathobaculum sp., assembly GCF_963927765.1. Classification (NCBI taxonomy): domain Bacteria; kingdom Bacillati; phylum Bacillota; class Clostridia; order Eubacteriales; family Butyricicoccaceae; genus Agathobaculum; species uncultured Agathobaculum sp. The sequence goes on from NZ_CAWVCU010000065.1 coordinate 21,072, forward strand.
GCCTGCCCCAACTTCTCCGAATCCATATCTAAGGCGATTTCAATCCGATATTTTTTCCCATTATAATGGAACAAACTATCTTTTACCAAGAAGCGTCTTTCCATAATCGGATTTTTATAAGTCCATGTGATGAACTTTCCCGGTTCAAGCCTGCCATTATTGCAAAAACGGCACGGCGAATCATTTCCTTGCAGGACACAATAACATTTCTTTCCCACATATTCCTCGTGGGAATGATACCCCAATGCATTGCGCAGGTATGCATTCATATACACCAATGTATTGGTTTCCACATCGGAAACATAGACCATATCTCCCAGTTCTTCAAAGAACTCCCATGGAAATTCCACGCGCAACTTCCTCTCCCTCTTTTCCCTCGATCTATATCACCTGACCCTATTATGTCCTCATTATACCATGGATTGAAAATTTTGTCTCCCTTTTCAAAAATTATTCCACGCTGGGTTGTGTTAGTCCATAGTACTCTGCATAGATATGCTCAAATGCCTCCGCCGTGTGCAGCCCCTCTTCTAATACAGCATGGTAAATGTCTTCACAATGATCCTCCAGCATTTTGATCACCCTAGGACAAATTTTACCTGCATCACACATTTGATTCAAAATACTCATCACTTCATGCAAGGGAAACGCCTGTTTATAGCTTCTTTCCTCTGATAACGCGCTGACAATATCACTTACCGCTACGATACATTGCGGCAATGTCAAATCCTTTGCACCGATACCGCGCGGATATCCCGATCCGTCCAGTGTCTCATGATGCCGAATGGCGATTTGTAAAATTTCATCGCTGACATACCCTTTGAGAATATCCTCCGTAATCATAACATGGGATTTCATAATTTCCCACGCACGGCCGTCTAGCTTTCCAGGGCACTCCAAAATCTCGACCGGTATTGCGATTTTCCCCAAATCATGTAGAATCGCCCCAACATGAACGGCGTTTTTGACGTCTTCATCCAGATCAAAGTAGTCCGCAAGCATATCGCTGGCTCGAACCATCATGGAGCAATGCAACGCAGTATAGTGGCTTCGGAAGTCCATGGAGCAGACCAGTGTGCGCAATAGCGCCTCCTTTTCTGCACTGCTTAGTGTCATTTTCCGCATGCGCTTGAGCAGCAAGCTATGAATGGCATCCATATCCTGCATGGCAGAAAACCCTTCGACCTGCACCGGCTCTTCTTCAGCAAAAATCTTTTTAGACCGCTCTCGGAAAAAATATCTGACAGCGTCCATATCTTTCCGCCCATGCTTGATAAAGACCAGATCAGTCTCATCCACGATGCGCAAGCATTTCATCACCCATTCCAGCTTTTCGTCTACGCCAGAATTGGCGATCTCTGCATCGCTCGCATGATGATAACGAACGATTGGCGCATATTGCGAAAACGGGAAAAATGTTTTCAGAAACAGAAAACCATAGATCGCATGGGGGCAATTCTCTTCGGTATCCAGCTGCACCACATTCCATGTATCGGTTTTCCGAAAGCTCCCAATATCGTGGAACAGTACGGTCCAAACAATTTGCCCAATTTCATTTTCAGAAAAACGTCCATCCTGTTCCAGAAAGCACATTACACCATATGCGACGCGTTCGCCATGTCCCACCAACAAATCGTTCATACGATTGAGGGAGCGCGTGATTATTTCATACAAACTTTCATTGGATAATTGAATCATTGTGTTCTTCCTTTGTTCCGTAAATGCTCAGGATGGATTGAAAAGGCGGCGGCAAGGCTGTTTTTACACCCCTGCCGCCGCCATCATTGCAATCTTCATGCAATATTTAGATTATTTTCACTTGTTATTCCAAGGGTTGCTCCGCAACCTCTTGTTTTGCCACCGGAGACGGATTCAGCATCTGATCCCAAATCCGGTTGACCTCTTCCATGCAGTTAAAGTAAATAGTCGCCAGCTGCGCAGATGGGATACCAAGCTCTTCTGCATCCGCAGTAATGTTCTTCCAGTCAGCCTTTTCATAGCTGATAACCAGCTCCAGCAGCAGACCGCCCTGACCCTCATGACGAAGCAGTGCGTTCTTCAATTCATCCACCATCGGGATATCTGCGATAATCTCTTCCATCGGTGCATCAATCAAATACTCCAAGGTTGAGAACATACCAAGCAGATACGCCTCCGAGCGTGTCAGCACGGGCTTCTTAATATACTTCTGCAGCTCGCTTGCAAAGCTGGCACGCATAAAGGAAATCTTGATAAACTCTTCAGAGTCGCCCAATTGCTCCTCATCCTGATCTCCTGCGCTCAACAGATAAACCCAACGCTTGAGCTGACTCAAGCCAAGCGTTACAATGGCTTGCTGAATCGAGGTCGTCTGTGTTCTGCGCGCAAAATACGCAGAGTTTGCAATTTTCAACAGGCTGTACGACAGTGTAACATCGGTCGAAACGATCTGCTCGATCTCATGAATATCCGGCTCTTCTCTTGTGACCGCAACCACCAGACGGAAGAAATTGCTGCGCAGATAGGTGCTCTGATGCACTTTGTTGGCCATCTGATCGGCAACATATGTACCCTG